>NZ_JBAUSA010000126.1:0-47374 GCF_049581465.1 Caballeronia sp.
GCGGTTTGAACGCGTTTCTTTGCTTCGTTTCTTTGCGCGTTTGCAAAGAAATGAAGTCCCGCCCCGGATAGGGGCTAACAGTAATAAGCAAGAAAATCCGACTTAAGCAGAACGACCACGCGAGCAGGAGGACTCAATCCTAGCCCGACACTCGCCGCGAGCAGCACCCCATCCACCCAAGCCCCACACTCGCCGCGAGCAGCACCCCTCCTCACCTAACAAACGCCACAACCCGCTCCCCAACGCCCAGCGCAGCGTCCCCTCGCGCAACCTCGCCAACCCGGCCTATATACCACTCGCAGAACTTCTCCACTAAACCTTCCGTGAACGGCGAATACGGCCCCGGTTCATACGCACTACTCGACACGCCCAGTTGCGAATACTCCACCAGCGTACGATCCTGGTCGTTCGTCGCACGCCAGACCGCCGTGAGATTGTCGACATCGTAATCAATGCCTTCCTGCGCATCCTTGTGAACCAGCCATTTGGTGCGCACCAGCGTCTCGCCCGCCGACAACGGAATCACCGAGAAGCTCACAATGTGATCGCTCATGAAGTGATGCCACGAGTTCGGCTGCGTCCAGAACGAAAGACCACCCAGATCGGCCTGCTGGAATCCACCCAGTAATTTCTTCGACGCCACCTTGGCGTCCATCGTTTGCGACTCGCCGCTACGATCCAGCGGCAAGCGCTGCGTGCGAAAACCGCTAACGAGATCGGACAGGTGATCGATTTCCGCCGACGGCAGGTTCATCGCTTCCCATTGCTTCGTACGCTCGGCAACGGTCCGCTCAAAAGCAGCCATCGCCTCCTCGTTATCGGCGGAACGCTGGTAACCAAAACCATATTCGTACAGCGAGATCGTCAATTCAGGATGGTTCGCGACGCAGTGATAGCACTCGCGGTTGTTCTCCATCGTGAGCTTCCAGTTGCCCTTCTCGAAGATATCGATCGATGCCGCTACCTTGCAGTCCGCCAAACCATGCGGCAAGAGGTACGGTTCCATCTTCTCGCGCAGGACCGCGAAATCGGCCGGCGGATTCTCGGCGAGACAAACGAAGATCAGACCCGCTAGATTCTCGACATGAACCTTCTTTAAGCTGTGCTTGCACTTGTCAAACTGCTCGCCCATATGTTCGGCAAACATCAAATCGCCGTTCAGGTTGTACGTCCAGCTGTGATACGGACAGACAATATTGCCGAGCGAGCCCTTCTCCTCGTTGCAAAGACGCGAACCGCGATGACGGCAGACGTTATGGAACGCGCGAACCTGCATGTCGTCGTCGCGCACGATCAGGATGGAATCGTCGCCGAGTTCCACCGTGATGTAGTCGCCCGGTTCCGGCACGTCCGGCTCGACCGCGACCTGAATCCAGTGCCGCCTGAAGATCGCCTCCATATCGAGCGCGTGAATTTCTTCGCTCGTATAAAACGGAGCTTCCAGCGTATGGCCCTTCTTGCGGCGCTCGATCATTGCGCGAACGTCTGCCGAAACTTTCATCGTGTGCTCCGAGTCATGGTGCCCGCCCGACCTTATTCAAGCGGGTTAAATTGCGATCGAAAATCAGTAATCCACGAGTTGATGCTCGCGCAAATACGCCAGGATCACTTGTGCTTTTTCGACTGAAGTCCCTTCAATTACGACGCTTCCACCCCGGCTTTCCGTGGCGGTGGCAGAAAGCATGCGTGCGTGTCCCGAGCGCTTCTCCGCAGCCGCAAGGCGCACGGGTTTTGCGGTCGCGGGCTTGATCGACCATGCGGCGCGATCCGAGAAACTCAGCGTGCCTACCGCGACGGGGTCGACCGCGCCCGCACGAAGCTTCGCGTAGGCATAACGCGGTGTGGCGTTTGCCATCGGATGCACGGCGATAAGCGCGGGCAAACCAGCCCGTACGCGACGGCGCAATCCTTTTGGAAGGAACTGCCTGACGACGACGTTCCCGCCCTCAACATCGATATCGACGGCCGAGCCGAGCAGCGGCAACTCCATTGCGTCGGCGAGCTGGTACGGCAGCATGCCGCTATCATCCGTGCCTTCCGCACGGGTGCCGGTCAGCACGAGGTCGTAGCCTTGCAGTCGCGCGCTCAGCAAAGGGGCAATCTCAATGCCCGCTTCTACGGTCAGCACTTCAACTTTGGCCGCGCCCAACGCGAGATAGTCGCGCAGCGCCGGATTCGCGGGGTCGCCTGCGTGCAGCACATCTAACGTAGCCTGATGGCGCTTGGCGAGATCGAGCGCCAGCGTCAGCGCGGCGGCGTCGTTGCGGCTATAGCGAGCGGTGCCACTCACCGGATGACGGCCCACGGAAACGAGCACGACGATTTTGCGCAAGCGGCGCGTGGTCGATACGGTGTTCAATTGAACGCTCCTGTTGCACGCTGGGTCGATGTCATGCGAGCGCACCTTCAAGTTTCCCCGAGCCTGGCGCACTCGCCACGGGAGGCAAGGTGGAAGGATTGGCACGCGCGTTGCGCGCCTTGGCCGCAGCGTCGGTCAAGGCGGCAATCGTCTCAGCCGCGTCGCCGACGATGGTCAAATTCGCGCGCTTCGCGATGGGCGCGCTGGCATCGAGGTTCACCGCGATCACGTGCCGGCAATCCTTGATGCCCTGCAAGTGCTGCACCGCGCCCGAGATGCCAAACGCGATGTAGATACTCGCGTCCACGGTCTTGCCTGTCGCGCCGATCTGCTTGTCGCGGGGAAACTTGCCGTCGTCGACTGCCACCCGGCTCGCACCGATCGCCGCGCCCACGGTGCTGGCGAGACGCTCGAATGCGGGTACATCGGTCACGCCATTACCCGCCGAGACGATAAAGTCGGCCTCTTCAAGCGCAACCTGCGCTGCATCGATTTCCTCGATACCCAGATCTTCGTGGCGCTGTCGAACCGCATTGCCTTCACTCTTGAACTGCGTCGCGTCAACCCTCTCGCCTGCGCCGACGAACGGCAATCGCGCGTCAACCGCATTGGCGGCTAGCAAAATCACTTCTGGCAGCGAACGCACAGCGAACGCCTTGCGCGCTTGCGTATAGATCGACACGTGGTTTGCGCTGATCTCGACCACCTGCGTCGCCACCGATGCCTTCGCCTGCGCCGCGTATCGACGACCCAGGTCGCCGTCGCCGGTCGAATTATCGGGAATGAAAACATGCGCGGGCGAGTAACTCGCGACGCACGCCGCGAGCGCATCGAGCGCTACATCCGGCGTGAACGCACGGCGGTCGAACGACGGCATCTCGATCAGCTTGTCGGCCCCGAGCGCGGCGGCATCGTCCTTGAACTCGCCGAACACGAGCAGCGCGACCTGCGTCGTCGCATCTGCTATCAGCGCGGCGGCTGCGAGTGTCTGGCGCGCGTGGTCATCCAGCGAGCCTCGATCGCTGTGCGCGGCTACAAGCAATGAACGTTGCGCGGCGGCCATTGTGCGGCGCGGCTTCACCTGTTCGCGATGGCCGCCGAGAGCCCCAAGATTGGGCGCCGCGGCCGTGCCGAGTTCGGCCAGCGTGATGCGCTTGAGCCCTTCTGCCGTGACGGAAAACGGTCGGCGCGGGTCGATACGCTTGATGCTATGCATTGTTGTGTGCATTCCTTACTCCAGCGCCGCAGCAACGAGCTCGGCCACGTCGAGTACTTCCGGCCGAGGCCCGACGACGCCTTCCAGCATCGCCGTGCAATTCGGGCATCCCACGGCGACGATCTCTGCATTGATCGCGCGTGCGTCGTTGATGCGAATGTCGGGAATACGCTGCTTACCCGGGATGTCGGTAAGCGGCGCACCGCCACCACCCCCGCAACAACGCCCGCGCATGCCGTTGCGTTCCATCTCGACCACCTTGATGCCGATCGACTTCAGCAAAGTACGCGGCGCTTGCGTTTCACCGTTATATCGGCCGAGATAGCACGGGTCGTGATAAGTAACGGTCTTGCCGGCCGTGAGCGCAGCTTCAGCTTTCGGCGAGAGTCTGCCGCTCGCGACGAGTTCTGCGATCAGCGAGGTGTGATGCTGGACCTCGTAGAATCCGCCCAGCGCGCGATATTCGTTGCGCAAGCTATGCAGCACATGCGGATCGGCGGTAACGATCTTCTTGAACGAATACTGTGACAGGGTCGCGATCAATTGCTTCGCAAGTTGCTGGAAGGTGGCTTCATCGCCCAGACGACGCGCCGTGTCGCCAGTATCGGTTTCCACGCCACCGAGCACCGCATAGTCGACGCCCGCCTTGTTCAACACTTTCACGAGCGCACGCAGCGAGCGCTGGTAACGCATGTCGAACGCGCCCTCGCCTGCTATCAGCAATATGTCCACGGTGCGGCCCGGCTGCGCCACCTGTACTTGCAGATCGACCGCCCAATCGTAACGCGCACCGATGTCAAAGCCGTTCGCGCTGCCCGTCTCGCGCAGGTTGGCGAGGGTCTCCGGGCCCTTGCCCGGCACGATGCCTTCGACCAGCGTCTGGTTGCGTCGCATGTCGACAATGGCGTCTACATGCTCGATCAGCATCGGGCACTCTTGAACGCATGCGCGGCAGGTCGTGCAGGACCATAGCGTGTCGGCTTCAATCAATGCCGACACGATCGGCTTGGCCGGTGCGCCAGAATGCTTGCCCACCGAAATGCCAGGGGTCGGGCTGCCTGCATACTCTGCGTCCGTTCCGCCGACCATCCCCGTCACCAGATCCTGGATCAGCTTCTTCGGGTTCAGCGGCTGTCCCGCGGCGAACGCCGGACACGCAGCCTCGCACTTGCCGCATTGCACGCAGGCATCGAAACTCAGCAACTGGTTCCAGCGAAACTCGACGGGCTTGCCGACGCCATATTCCTTCGCGTCGAGTACGGGCATCTTGAGCGCGGTCGGCGGCACCACGTCGTGCTCATGACTGCGTCCGCTGAAACGTTCCTGACGCGGATGAAACGCGAGATGAAGCAAGCCCGCGAGCGCGTGTTTCATCGGGCCGCCACGTGCGGCGCCGAAGGTCATCGTGAACGCGCCGGCCGCGATCAGTACTGCAACAATGATCGCAAACGCACCCGACATCGCTTTCGCCGGCAACACGATGAACAATACGAGGCCCAGCGCGAAAGAACCGAGGAGCATCGGTAAGCTGTCCCAAGGCCCACGCGAAAGCCGCGCCGGCACCGCTTTCGCACCGTGCCGCCGACGCCATACGAACACGGCGCCGACCAGCATCACGATCGCTGCCAGGAAGATCAGCTTGTCGAGCCACGGCGAATAGATCGCGAGTCCGTAGTTCAGGAACACGAGTCCCATTGCGGCGATCGCGCCACCCGCCGTCGCAACGTGCGTCTTCGCGATGTACGGGTCGCGTGCGACCACGTGATGCAGATCGACGAAGTATCGCTTCGGGATGCTCAGGAGGTTGCCCCAACCGTATGCACCGGCCGCCGTCGCACGGCCTTCGCGCCAGTACGATGAGCGCTTGAACACCGCGAACACAAGACCCGCCACCGACAACCACAACAACGCGGTAATCACGAATACCGGGCTCATTGTCAGAAGTCCTTTACAAGACGCAGCGCGTCGTAGATCGCGCCGTGAATGTTATGCATGGAGATGCAGTCACCAACGCGGAACAGCAGGAAGCGCCCGTTGCCCAGTTCGTCGCTCAAGGACGGTTGCGGTTCAGAAGCGAACAGCTTGTGCACGTCGATCTGTCCGCGATTGAGCGACTCGGGCTTGAGCTTCCAGTAGAGCTCGTCATTGGGCGTGATGCCATTCTCGATCACGACCTGATCGACCGCGCGCTCTTCCTGCTCCTCGGTGTACTCGTTGCGAATCACGGCGATCTTCTTGCCGTTTTCCTCGTACACCTTGTCGAGCCAGTAGTTCGGCGTGGAGATCACGCCCTGCGCGTAGAGACGACGGTAAAAGATCGGGAACGTAGTACCGCCCACGTCGTCGGAGACCTTCACGTCTGGCGTGACGATCTCGACGTTCGCACCCCGGCTCGCGATGAAATCCGCTACACCGGCGCCCGCGTGCATGCTGACGCCGTCGTAGACCAGCACGTTCTTGCCCGGTTCTACCTTGCCCGACAGAATGTCCCACGAACTCACGGCGAGACCTTCTTCCACGCCCCACTCTGGCACCTGCTGCGTGAACGATGACCCGCCGGTTGCGAGCACGACAATGTCGGGCTTCTCGGCCATGATCATCTTTTCGTCCGCGGAAACCCCCAGTCTGCGATTCACGCCAAGGCGCTTCGTTTCCATATCGAACCAGCGCACGATGCCCGCCATCTGCTCGCGCTGCGGCGCTTTCGCGGCCAGCATGATCTGCCCACCCACATAGTCGTTCTTCTCGAACAGCACGACGTCGTGACCGCGCGACCTTGCAACACGCGCGGCTTCCAATCCCGCCGGTCCAGCGCCGACAACGACGACCTTTCGCTTAGGGCCCTTCGATTTTTCAATCACGTGCGGCATGGTCGCTTCACGCGATGTCGCCGCGTTCTGCACGCACAGCACATCCAGGCCGAGATACTGCCGGTCGATGCAATAGTTCGCGCCCACGCATTGCTTGATCTCATCTTCGCGGCCATCGCGAATCTTGATGACCATGTGAGGATCGGCGATCTGCGCGCGCGTCATGCCCACCAAGTCGATCATGCCGCTTTCGAGCAAGCGCTCGGCCTGCCCGGCATCGCGAATGCTCTGTGCATGCATGATGGGCAGCTTCACCACCGACTTGATGCCTGCGGCAAGATGCACGAATGGTTCAGGCGGCAGGGCCATCGGCGGCATGCAGTTCGCCAGCGTGTTATGCGTGTCCGCACCGGAGCCGATCACGCCGATGTAATCGATCATTCCGGTCTCGGCCATCGACTGCGCAATCTCCTTGAGCTGCGCATGATCGAGGCCGTCTTCGTGAAATTCATCCCCGCACATGCGCAGGCCGACGCAGAAGTCCGCGCCCACCGCTTCACGCACAGCATGGAGAACTTCGTTACCGAAACGAAGGCGGTTCTCAAGCGAGCCGCCCCATTCGTCGGTACGAAAATTGGTGCGCGGGCTCCAGAACTGGTCGATCAGGTGCTGATGTGCCGCCGAGATTTCGATGCCGTCCAAGCCGGCATCTTTCACACGTTTCGCCGCCGCGCCAAAGTCGGAAATGATCCGCTTGATTTCCTCGACTTCAATGATCTTCGCATTGCCGCGATGCACCGGCTCGCGTACACCGGAAGGCGACATCAAGTGAGGCCAGTGCTCGCCGTGATACGCGGTTCGACGGCCCATGTGAGTCGCCTGGATCATGATCTTCGCGCCGTGCCGATGCATCGCTTCGGCGAGTCGCGAGAGAGGATCGACAACCTTGTCGGTTGCGAGGTTGACCGATTTCCACCAGCCTTGCGGACTATCGATCGATACCGGGCTCGAGCCCCCACATACGGCGAGGCCCACGCCGCCCTTGGCCTTCTCTTCGTAGTAACGGATATACCGGTCGCCTGGGAGGCCGCCTGGCTCCGCGTACACCTCCGCATGCGCGGTGCTGACAATGCGATTGCGCAGGGTCAGCTTGTTCAGCGTAAGAGGCTTGAAAAGATTGGGGTAACGCATCGCGGTCGACCTCGGTATTTATCTGCTTTACTACGCGTCTTGTGGAGTGCTCAAGCTGCCAGCGGGGACACTTCGAAGACGCAGTGGGAATGGCCCTCGGCCGCGCATTGCGTTTCTACCGAGAACGACTTCGTACCTTTCTTCGTGCCTTCGGGCGCCGTGTCGTTGACCCAGTCCATCGCACCGGAGAACCAGCCGGCGAACATGTAGCAGAGCTTATCTTCCCTGCCCGGCTGGGCGAGGACGAACGATGAGTTGTGCAGATGTACGCGCGCACGCGATGTCGACGGGTCGCTTTCCACGATCGTGAATAGCCCCCACCCGCGCTGTGACAGCCGCTTCAGATAGTGTTCGAATACCGCCATGCCGCTGATTCCATGCTGCTTCGCTTCCTTGTCGCACCAGTGGTAGGCGGACTTGTGGCCCGCCTTGTAGAGGCTTTCGGCATACACTTCGCGACCCAGCGCTTCTTCAACGGCAATGTGGTTGTTGGTAAAGAAGTGGCGGGGGACGTACAGCATCGGCAGTGAATCGGTGGTCCAGACGCCGGTTACCGGATCGACATCAATGGGCAGTTGCGGTTGCATCGTGGAGATTCCTTGGTTTGTATTGGGTCGCAGGTTAGACGTTCCAGACGCTGTCGAAGACACGGACCCAGTTCTCGCCCATCACCTTCTTGATACGCGACTCGCTCCATCCGGCACGCTCCATGGCGGCCGTCAGGTTCGGGAATTCGCCAATCGTTCGGATACCTTCTGGATTCACCACCTTGCCGAAGTTCGTCAGTTGACGATAGCGGCCCTTGTCGTGCGTGATCCAGTCGAAGAATTCCGTGCTGTACCCTTGCGTGAAGTCCGTGCCGATACCCACGTTGTCTTCGCCGATCAGGTCGACCACGTATTCGATCGCTTCAAGATAATCCTCGACCGTTGCGTCGGCTCCGCGCTTGAGAAACGGCGCAAACATCGTCACGCCAACAAAGCCGCCGGCGTCGGCAATCTCTTTCAGTTGTTCGTCCGATTTGTTGCGCGGATGTTCTTTCAGGCCCGACGGGCAGCAATGCGAGTAGCACACCGGCTTGCTCGACGCTGCGATGGCCTCAGACGAGGTCTTTCCGCCCACGTGTGACAAGTCGACCATGATCCCGACACGATTCATCTCTTGAATCACTTCGCGGCCGAAGCCCGACAGCCCCCCGTCGCGTTCGTAGCACCCCGTGCCGACCAGGTTCTGCGTGTTGTAGCAGAGCTGGACCACGTTCACGCCGAGTTGCTTGAAGGTCTCGATATAGCCGAGGTTGTCCTCGAATGCATGCGCGTTCTGGAAGCCAAAAATAATGCCGGTCTTGTTCTCTTGCTTCGCGCGGCGAATGTCGTCGGTCGTGCGTACCAGCGTAAGAATGTCGCTATGTTCGCGGATCTGCTGGCGCATCCCGGCGATGTTGTCGACGGTCTTCTGGAAGCTCTCCCAGACGGAAACCGTGCAGTTCACCGCGGTCACGCCGCCCTTTCTCATGTCCTCGAAGACCGACGGCTCGAACTTTGAAATGTTCAGGCCGTCGATGATGATGCTGGTGTCGTGCAAAGTGCTCATCTCGTGCTCCACGAAAATTGAAAGGGCGTGATCAATAGATGGGGAAGCGTTCGCACAGCGCGAAGATTTCGCGGCGCACGCGCTGCTCCGTGGCGGCGTCGCCTTCCGGATGCTCGCGCAGCGCGTCGAACACTTCAACGATCAGCCGGCCGATATCGCGGAATTCGGCGACGCCGAAACCGCGCGTGGTACCGGCCGGCGTGCCGAGACGCACGCCCGATGTGACGGTCGGCTTTTCCGGGTCGAACGGGATGCCGTTCTTGTTGCAGGTGATGCCGGCGCGTTCCAGCGCGTGTTCGACTTGGTTGCCTTTCAAGCCCTTGGGACGCAGGTCGACGAGCAGCAAGTGGTTGTCGGTACCACCGGTCACCAGATCGACACCACCCGCCTTCAGTACTTCGCCAAGGGCCTTTGCATTGGCAAGCACGCTGTCGATATAAGTTTTGAAGCCGGGTTGAAGCGCCTCGCCGAAGGCCACCGCCTTGCCGGCAATTACATGCATCAACGGGCCGCCCTGCAGGCCGGGGAATACGGCCGAGTTGATCTTCTTGGCAATGTCTTCGTCATTGGTCAGCACGAAGCCGCCGCGCGGTCCGCGCAGGGTCTTGTGCGTAGTCGACGTCACCACGTGCGCATGCTCGATCGGGTTCTGATGCCGTCCGGCCGCGATCACGCCTGCGATGTGAGCCATGTCGACCATCAACTTGGAACCGGCTTTATCGGCGATGGCACGCAGGCGCTCGAAGTCCAGTGCACGCGGATAGGCGGAGAAGCCTGCGATCAACAGCGTCGGCTTATGCTGCATCGCGAGTTCTTCTACTTGCTCGTAGTCGATCAGCATCGTGTCGCGCCTGACGCCGTATTGAACGGCGTTGAACCACTTGCCCGACATGGCCGGCTTGGCGCCGTGCGTGAGGTGGCCGCCTGCATCGAGCGACATGCCAAGGACCGTGTCGCCGGGCTTGGTCAGCGCGAGCATCACTGCGCCGTTCGCTTGCGCGCCGGAGTGCGGCTGGACGTTGGCGAATTGGGCGTTGAACAGTTGCTTCACGCGATCGATCGCCAGCGTTTCGATCTCGTCGACAAATTCGCAACCGCCGTAGTAGCGCTTGCCGGGATAACCTTCCGCGTACTTGTTGGTCAGCACCGAGCCTTGCGCTTCCAGCACGGCCTTCGAAACAATATTCTCGGAGGCGATCAATTCGATCTGCGATTGCTGGCGCTCCAGTTCTTTAAGAATGGCGCTGCGTACCGGCGAATCGCGCGTGGCAAGCGATTCCTCGAAGAAAGGGGCGGCTGGGCGGTTTGACGTATTTGACATTGAAGCATCCGTGAGTTCGGGGACAAGTCGTTTTATGGAAAGGCGGGATCAGGGATTTGGCTTGGAACGCCCGCCTGACCCGCTTGTCCGATGCGTCTATTCTTGATCCGCGCCTCACGTGTCAATTTACGAATTTAGACGTGTTCTTGGCTTTTTCCGACATAGGCGTCCAATTTCCTCAAGTCGCCAACCGCCCCAACCGCGCACCTAACCGCCCTCACGAGGTGCGCCCCCCGCGGGCGGAGCCCTCTGTCGGTGCGTAGTTAACTGCTTAAAAAAACGCGATTCCCAAGACCGCTAGGGTTTGGCCCGATGGCATGCAAGTTGCAAACCTCGACAGAATGTCTATCGGCCGTGTCCCCACAGCCGCATCACATTACAGATTCGAAGGAATCATTCCTCAATGTCTCCCAATCGCACTGCGTCGCTGGCGCATTTTGCGTTCATGCCGTTGCCCAACTTCACGATGATCGCGTTCACCAACGCGATCGAAGTGCTCCGCATGGCGAACTACCTGACCGGGCAAACACTGTATCGCTGGTCGATCGTGAGCCCGGATGGCGGTCCTGTCGCGGCAAGCAACGGCCTCTCGGTCGATACCTCACCGGTCGATGGCGTGGGACAACCGGACATCGTATTCGTGGTCGGAGGAATAGACGTACAGCGCGAAACAACCACGGACCATCTGGCCGCGCTAAGGCGCTTTGCGCGCCTGGGCTGCGCGCTAGGCAGCCTTTGCACCGGAACGTACGCGCTCGCACGAGCCGGCCTGCTTGCGGGCTACGCCTGCGCGATCCATTGGGAGAACATGTCGGCGCTGAAAGAAGAATTCCCCGAGACGCGATTTCTGAAGGAGCTTTTTGTTGTCGACCGGGATCGCGTGACGTGTACCGGCGGCGTGGCGCCGCTCGACATGATGCTGAACCTGATCACACCGCGTGTAGGGACGGCGACGGTCACGCAGATTGCGGAGCAGTTCATCGTGGAGCATGTTCGCGATACCAGCGCGCAACAACGCATGCCGCTAGTGGCACGGCTCGGATCGGCGAACAAGTCGCTGTTCGAGGTCATCTCGCTGATGGAAAACAACATAGAGGAGCCGCTTTCGCGTGAGGAACTCGCACGGCTCGCAGGCATGTCGCAACGACAACTTCAGCGCTTGTTTCGCGAGCATCTGGGCATGACACCCACGCATTACTACCTGACACTGCGCCTGCGCCGCGCGCGAGAACTGTTGTTGCAGACCGACATGTCGATCATGCACATCACGATGGCCTGCGGGTTCCAGTCCGCGTGTCACTTCAGCAAGAGCTATCGCGATTCGTTCGGCACCGCGCCCACGCGCGAACGCCGGCGGCAACTTCCGCCGCTCGCCGTGGCCTCTGCAATGGTTGCCTGAAAGCGCCGCTCTTAAGCCCTTAAGCTTGAGCGGCGCGTGACCTTTAGTTAGCGACCTTACGCGGCCTTCAGCATGCCGTGCGGGTCGATCACGAATTTGCGCGGCGCGCCGCCATCGAATTGACGATACCCATCCGGCGCCTGGTCGAGCGTGACCACCGAGACGTTCACTATATCGGCGATCGGCAAGCGGTCCCACAAGATGGCCTGCATCAAATTGTGGTTGTACTTCATGACCGGCGTCTGCCCGGTGAAGAACGAATGCGACTTCGCCCACCCCAGGCCGAAGCGAATACTCAAGCTGCCTTTCTTTGCCGCGGCGTCGGTAGCACCCGGGTCGTCGGTGACGTAAAGACCGGGAATGCCGATCGCTCCCGCCGCGCGCGTGATTTCCATCAGCGAGTTCAACACGGCCGCCGGCGCCTCTTCATTGTGTCCGCTGCTACCGTGCCCATGCGCCTCGAAGCCCACGCAATCCACTGCACAGTCCACTTCAGGCGTACCCAGGATCTGTGCGATCTGGTCGCCAAGCGTCGCATCCTTCGACAAATTCACCGTCTCGAAGCCCATCTTGCGCGCATGGGCGAGGCGGGCCTCATTCATGTCGCCGACGATCGTACAAGCCGCTCCCAACAACCGCGCCGACGCCGCAGCCGCCATGCCGACCGGACCCGCACCCGCGATATAAACCGTCGCGCCCGGCTTCACACCGGCCATCACAGCGCCGTGATAGCCGGTCGGCAAGATGTCGGAAAGGCAAGTCAGGTCGCGAATCTTCGACATGGCCTGGTCGCGATCCGGAAACTTCAGCAGATTAAAGTCGGCATACGGAACCATCACATATTCAGCCTGGCCGCCGATCCAGCCACCCATATCGACGTAACCATAAGCGCCGCCTGCCCGCGACGGATTGACGTTCAGGCAGACACCGGTGTGCTGCGACCTGCAGGTCGCACAGCGTCCGCATGCGACGTTGAACGGCACCGAAACCAGATCGCCAATGGAAAGCGTTTCCACGTCGCGGCCTATTTCGATGACTTCGCCCGTGATTTCGTGCCCAAGCACGAGTCCGACCTCAGCGGTCGTGCGGCCACGCACCATGTGCTGGTCGGAGCCGCAAATGTTGGTCGTCACGACCTTGAGGATCACGCCATGGCCGATCTGGCGCCCGCGTGGATCGACCATCTTCGGATAGTCGATCGATTGAACTTCGACCTTGCCCTGGCCTAGATAAACAACGCCGCGATTGCTGCTCATGCTTGTCTCCTTGTCTCGTGGACGGCTTCTCGTGGCATGGAACGCCATGCACCGTGCAAAGAGCGTAGTCCCGTGACGCTCTGCAGACGTATATGCAACACGACATCGGCTTGGCAGAAACCGACACGACGCTTTTTATTGATTGACCGTTCAATATAAAATACCTACGATCACGTCGATCTCCCGATTCGACGGAAAACACCATGCCCAAGCTTGGAATGCGGGAAATTCGCCGGGCGCAATTGATCGACGCCACGCTGCTGACTATCGACCATTCCGGCCTCGCCGGCACGACGCTCGCGTCGGTGGCGCAGCGCGCGAGTATTTCGACCGGCATTGTCAGCCACTATTTCGGCGATAAGGACGGCCTGCTCGAAGCCACCATGCGCCACGTGCTGCGCGACCTCTGGAGTGCGACATCGCGCAAGCGACGGGCGGCGCGCGATGAACCGCGAGCGCGGCTACGTGCCGTGGTCGCGGCGAATTTCGATGCCGCGCAAACCAGCAACCCGGTGATGAAGACGTGGCTCGCGTTTTGGTCCGAAAGCATGCATAAGCCGCAATTGCGGCGATTGCAGCACGTCAATACGCGACGCTTGTATTCCAATTTATGCGCTGATTTTTCCAGGGCGCTCCCACGTGCCGCCGCACGTCGCGCCGCAAGCGGCCTGGCGGCACTGATCGATGGCTTATGGTTGCGCGGCGCGTTGTCAGGCGAACCGTTCGACACGAAAGCCGCGCTTCGCGTGGCTAACGACTACATCGACCTCGTCCTGGATAGTCGCGGCCGACCCCTCTCCTGAAAGGAACATGCGATGCTCGCATTCGAACTGCAACGTCTGTACATCGGCGGCGCCTACGTCGACGCCACGAGCGGCGAAACCTTCGACACGCTCGACCCCGCCACGGGTGAAACACTTGCCAGCGTGCAGCAGGCGAGCGCCGCGGATATCGACCGTGCCGTGCGATCCGCACACGCGGGCCAGCGCGAATGGGCAGCAATGACCGCGATGCAGCGCTCCCGCATCCTGCGACGCGCCGTGGACATCCTGCGTGCGCGCAACGATGAACTCGCGTTGCTCGAAACCCGCGATACCGGCAAGCCCATCGCCGAAACGCAAGCCGTCGATATCGTCACCGGCGCGGACGTCATCGAGTATTACGCAGGACTGGCAACCGCAATCGAAGGGCAGCAGATCCCGTTGCGGCCGAGTTCATTCGCCTACACGCGACGGGAACCGCTTGGCGTATGCGCGGGCATCGGTGCGTGGAACTACCCGATCCAGATCGCGTGCTGGAAGTCGGCGCCTGCGCTCGCGGCCGGCAACGCGATGATTTTCAAGCCGAGCGAGATCACGCCATTGAGTGCGTTGAAACTGGCTGAGATCTATTTTGAAGCGGGCGTGCCGGCGGGCGTGTTCAACGTCGTGCAGGGCGACGGGCGTGTCGGCGCTTTGCTCGCGGCGCATCCGGGCATTGCGAAGGTCTCGTTCACGGGCGGTGTGGAGACAGGCAAGAAAGTGATGTCTCTGGCGGGCGGCTCGTCGCTGAAGGACGTCACCATGGAGCTGGGTGGCAAGTCTCCGCTCATCGTTTTCGACGACGCGAATCTCGAACGCGCCGCCGACATTGCCATGAGCGCCAACTTCTACAGCTCGGGCCAGGTCTGCACGAACGGCACGCGCGTGTTCGTGCAACGCACCGTGTTCGAGCGCTTCGAAGCGCTCATACTCGAACGCGTCAAGCGCGTCCGCGTGGGCTCTCCAACGGACACGCAGACCAACTTCGGCCCGCTTGCCAGTGCGGCTCAATTGCACAAGGTGCTGGGCTTCATTGAAAGCGGCAAGCAGGAAGGCGCGCGGCTGATCGCGGGGGGATCGCGAATCGTGCACGGGGCGTTCGCACAAGGCCAGTATGTCCAGCCGACCATCTTCACCGATTGTCGCGACGACATGCGTATCGTGCGCGAGGAGATCTTCGGACCCGTCATGAGCATTCTCGTATTCGAAGAGGAAAGCGAAGTAATCGAACGGGCCAATGCAACAGAATATGGACTCGCGGCGGGCGTCGTCACTGAGAATATCGCCCGTGCACATCGTGTGATTCACGCACTTGAAGCCGGCATCTGCTGGATCAATACATGGGGAGAGTCGCCGGCGGAAATGCCCGTGGGCGGCTACAAGCAATCAGGCGTGGGGCGCGAGAACGGCATCACCACGCTCGAGCACTATACGAACATCAAGTCCGTGCAGGTCGAACTCGGCCCCTATCAACCTGTGTTTTAAGGAGCCATGCGATGAGCTCGAATCAGTATGACTACATTGTCGTGGGCGCGGGTTCGGCGGGCAACGTGCTCGCGTCGCGCCTGACGGAAGACGCCGACGTGAGCGTGCTTCTGCTTGAAGCAGGCGGACCGGACTATCGATTCGACTTTCGCACGCAAATGCCGGCCGCGCTGGCATTTCCATTGCAGGGGCGACGCTATAACTGGGCTTATGAAACCGATCCCGAACCGCACATGAACAACCGTCGCATGGAATGTGGCCGAGGCAAGGGTTTGGGGGGATCGTCGCTGATCAACGGCATGTGCTACATCCGCGGCAACGCGCTCGACTACGACGGCTGGGCCGGCATTAAAGGCTTGGAAAACTGGACCTATTCCGATTGCCTGCCGTACTTCCGCAAAGCCGAAACGCGCGACGCCGGACCCAATCCGTATCACGGCGGCGACGGCCCCGTGCATGTCACGACATCGAAGCCCGGCAACAATCCGCTCTTTGCTGCAATGGTCGAAGCGGGTGTCCAGGCAGGTTATCCGCGTACCGACGACCTCAACGGTTATCAACAGGAAGGCTTCGGTCCGATGGACCGGACCGTCACGCCGAACGGCCGGCGCTCCAGCACGGCGCGGGGATATCTCGACCGCGCGAAGCATCGTCCGAACCTGACGATTCTCACGCACGCGCTCACCGATCGCGTATTGTTCGCGGGCAAGAAGGCCATCGGCGTGGCATACCTGCATGGCGGCGAGCACATCACTGCGCATGTGCGGCGGGAAGTGCTGGTGTGCAGCGGAGCCATCGCTTCGCCACAATTGCTCCAGCGTTCCGGCGTGGGGCGTTCAACCTGGCTGCGCGAGCTGGACGTGCCCTTGGTCCTTGACCTGCCGGGGGTAGGCGAGAATCTTCAGGACCACCTGGAGATGTACATGCAGTACGAATGCCTCGAACCCGTATCGCTCTACCCCGCGTTGCAGTGGTGGAACCAGCCGGCCATCGGGCTCGAATGGATGTTGCATGGCTCAGGGATTGGCGCAAGCAACCAGTTCGAAGCCGGCGGTTTCATCCGTACCCGCGACGACGACCTCTGGCCGAACATTCAGTACCACTTCCTTCCTGTCGCGATCAATTACAACGGCTCCAATCCGATCAGGATGCATGGTTTCCAGGCTCACGTCGGATCGATGCGCTCGCCAAGCCGCGGCCGCATCAAGTTGACATCACGCGATCCGAATGCCCATCCGAGCATCCTGTTCAACTATATGTCGGACCCGCTGGACTGGCGCGAATTCCGCGACGGCATCCGCATCACGCGCGAGATCATGCGTCAACCGGCGCTCGAGCCGTATCGCGGACGCGAACTGTATCCCGGCGCAGACCTGACCACCGACGACCAGCTCGACGGATTCGTCCGGCAGCGCGCCGAGACGGCGTTTCACCCATCCTGCTCATGCAAGATGGGTTACGACGACATGGCCGTCGTGGACAACGAGGGCCGCGTGCACGGACTCGAATCGCTGCGCGTGATCGACGCGTCGATCATGCCGCGGATCGTCACCGGGAACCTGAACGCGCCGACTATCATGCTGGCCGAGAAGCTTGCCGACAGTATCAGGGGGCGCCAAGCACTGGGTCGCGTCGATACGCCTTACTTCGTCGCGCAGGGTGTGAAGGCGCGGAAAATGGAGCCGGTTATCGCCGTTTAATTCGCGGCGATTGTTGACCGATTAATTGAATCTGTTCGGGCATCCCGGCCATCGTGGCCGGGATGCCCGTTTGCGTTTACCGGTACCAAAAGCACTCGCCGTCTATTTCCCGAAATTCTCGATCGCAATATATCGAAAACCGAAACGATCCGTATTAAGTCCGCAAAATTTATAGCGATCAATATCGCTTTATCTTGCGCGATTCAAATCGGCGTCTCGGAAGGACATCATTTCAAGCGCATCGATTCGCTTTAAGAATCCGCCGATCAAATGACGATGGCCGCTCGGCAACAATGTGGACACTTAAGAGCGCGACTGAATTTATCCTATACCGACTCCTGTCCAGCTCTTTGCAACCTCGATTAGCTTCCGCTGCATGTTAGCGGCGTGGAATCTTGCATTCCGGGTTTTCTAATTAACCTCAGCATTTACATGCTCGTTTATTACGCGATTTTGAGTTCTGTGAAACGAAACGTGCTGAACCGATTAATCACGCAAACGCCTTTTTTAAATCTAGTTCAATGACCTCGATACATACGGCGCTAATGCAATGCCGCGAAGAACACAACTCTCGCCCTGGGCGATTGGCTGGGTCGATCGCGAACATTCTTGCCGGCGTTCCGGGCGTTGCTCCGCCAAAGCAGGGTAATCATGCCAACCTCTAAAACCATGCGGTATCGCTTGCTCGACGTCGCACTGGTCGTCACCGGTGCGATGGTCGCCAGCGAGTTTTGCGCAGCCGACCTCGCAGTGGCAGGCGCGCGCCTGTTCGCGGCCTCAGCGACCGCGTTCTCGGCGGCGCTCAGCCTTGCAATCTTCCCTCTGCTCGGCGTCTATCTGCTGCGCTCCCGCCGGGTGCTCGCCAGCTTGACAGGACGCGTTCTCTTCGCCTGGTTCGCAACGCAGGCGTTTACCTTGTTAGTAACACTCACCATTCACCGCGCCAATCCGGCTCCGTATATCTGGTTTGCGTGCTGGACCGGCGTGACAGCCGGGACCCTGCTCGCGTCCAGGGTGATTGTGCACGCCATCCTCAGCCGGACGCGCCATGCCAGGTCGAATCTTCGCCGCGTGGCGATTGTCGGGACGGCCGAGCATTGCGAGCAACTCGTGCGAAAGATCGCTGCGACGCCCGAATCGGGTTTTAACGCGGTCATGACGCTCGACTTGAACGCACCGCCCGCCAACGCGGCCAGCGCCATTCCCCGCTACAACGAGATGTTCGCATTCGCTCAGCATGTGCGTTCGGAAAACGTCCGGGAGTTATGGCTTGCCCTGCCGATATCCGAACAAGCGCTGATCTCGGCATTGGTCGACGAGTTCCGCAACGACCTGATCAACATCCGGTTTCTGCCCGATGTGCGCAGTCTCGCCCTGTTCGACGGCGGTCTCGTCGACCTGATCGGCGTTCCTGCCATCAACCTGATCGCGTCGCCGCTATCTCCGCTCGCGCTGGCCAGGAAGGACATCTTCGACCGTGCGTTTGCAACTGTAGCCCTGGTCGCTCTAGCACCTTTACTGCTTGTCATTGCACTAGCCATCAAGCTTTCATCCCGCGGCCCGGTGCTGTTCACCCAACAGCGCAAAGGCGCCGATGGCCAGGTCTTTCGCATCCTTAAATTCCGCTCGATGACGATGCACACCCAACACGCAGGCGTCGTTCAGCAGGCAACGCGCAACGATCCGCGGATCACCGCCGTGGGCGCCCTGCTACGCCGCACCAGCCTCGACGAATTGCCGCAGTTCTTCAATGTGTTACGCGGCGACATGTCGGTAGTCGGCCCGCGGCCCCACGCGATCGAGCACGACGCGCTTTATCAGACGATCGTCGACGACTACATCCACCGCTATCGGATCAAGCCCGGTATTACCGGCTGGGCGCAGATCAATGGGTTCCGCGGCGAAACGGATCGGATCGAAAAAATGCAAGGCCGTGTAGACCACGATCTTTTCTACCTGCGCAACTGGTCCTTCGCGCTCGACTTGCGCATTGTGATCGCGACCGTCAAGCGTGGATTTAAGCATAGCAATGCTTACTGACGCCCGATAACCCCACATCAGGTGCTGGCGTCCTCCATCGAGAAGGGTAGCGCAAGCCGAACATCAACGAATACGAGATCGATCAAATGAAGTCATCAATGAATAGTTCCGCCGACAGCGCGCCCAAGCGCGTGCTGCGTCTCGCTGCCATCGGAGCGGCCGGAACGCTGATGTCCGCGTGCGCAGCTTTGCCCGGCATGAACATGCAGGCGCCGTCCGCCCCAACGACCAGCACAACGTCGGAAGCCGCGCAGCCGTCGGCACAGGTTCCGATCGCCGAGATCGACATCCCGCTCATCAAGCAGATGCGTGACGCTGAACGCGACACCGCGTCGAGCGCCTCGCTCCTCGTCGCCCCGTCAACGCCTTACGTGCTTGGCACCGGAGACGTTCTGAACATCACGGTATGGGATCACCCCGAACTCGCCGCAGCCCAGTTTTCAGCGCCGCAATCCGCGCCACGTGCAGCGGACCCGGTCGCGGGCTTTGTCGTCGACGAGCAGGGCAATCTCACGTTCCCGTATGCGGGACGCGTGCACGTTGCCGGTTTGCGCGCGGACGAGGCTCAGGCCGCGCTGGCGAAGTCTCTGACGAAGTCGTTTGTCGAACCGCAGGTGACCCTTCGCGTGGCGTCTTATCGTGCGGCCCAAATCTACGTAGACGGCGAAATCCATTCGCCGGGCCCTCAGTCGATCAACGACATCCCAATGAGCCTCTATGAGGCGATAAGCCGCGCAGGCGGCTTTAGTCCGGCGGCTGACCAAAGCCGCATGGTGCTCGTGCGCGGCGGCACATCCCACGCAATCAATCTTGCACAGATGCTCGATCGCGGACAAAACCCGTCCGATATCGTCTTGAAGAGCGGCGACGTCCTGCGGATACCGGCGCGCGACGAGAGCGGCGTGTTCGTGATGGGTGAAGTGAACAAGCCGACCACCGCAATGCCGATGAAAAACGGCAGGCTGACGCTGGCCGACGCACTCGCGCAAGCAGGCAGCGTGAGCACGACCTCATCCGATCCGGGCCACGTGTACGTGGTCCGCGACACCCTCGCCGACGTTCCGAAGGTGTTCCATCTCGACGCGCGCTCGCCCGTTTCCATGATCCTCGCCAATCAGTTCGACCTGCAGCCGCGCGACGTCGTCTATGTAGACACGAACAACCTCGTGCGCTTCAGCCGCGTCCTCAGTCTCCTGATGCCAGCGATCAACGCTGGCCTGACCGCGGGGATCCTCACGAAATGATCGCTCACGCAAAACGTATAGACGGGTCGACTCAATGAAAACCATTCTTGTGGTTTGCATCGGCAACATCTGCCGCAGCCCCATGGCGGCCGCGCTGCTCTCCCGCGCCCTGCCCGGCATGACGGTGCATTCCGCAGGTCTCGGCGCAATGATTGGCGCGCCTGCCGACCCGATTTCGACAGATCTCATGGCAGAAGCCGGCATGAACATCTCGGCACATCGCGCACAGCAAATCAAGACGCCGCTCATCACTCAGGCGGACCTGGTGTTCGTGATGGACCCGCAGCAAAAACAAGAGGTGCACCGGCGCTATCCGACGTCGGCGGGAAAAGTGTTCTGCCTGGGTGAACACGTCGGGGCCGATATCCCCGATCCCTATCGCCAACCTCGATCTTCCTTTGAACACGCGCTCCGCCTGATCGAGCAGGGCGTCGACAGCTGGGTGCCCGCAATTCGGGCGCTATATAAACCGAATGTGGAGTAATCCTGATGAAAACTGAAACAACTAAATCCCTGGCCGATAGATCGCCGGTTGAAGAACTCGATCTGGTTCGCTACCTCGATGTACTGCTAGCCAACCGCCGCCTGGTCGGCATCATTACTGCCGCCGCGCTTGCTCTGGGCGCGGCATATGCCGTGTTCACGCCGCCCTTGTACGAAGCCGACATGCTGATTCAGGTCGAGGACAACGGCATGAGCGCAAGCAGCATTCTTGGCGACGCTTCGTCGCTTTTCGACGTCAAGACGCAGGCCGCAGCCGAACTCGAAATCCTGCATTCCCGCATGGTGGTCGGCAAAGCGGTCGACGCCCTGCAACTTTACATTGATGCAAAACCGAAGTACTTCCCTTTCGTCGGGTCGTGGATCGCGGGCCGCAACAAGACCTTGTCGAATCCGGGACTCTTCGGGATGGGCGGTTACGCGTGGGGTGCGGAGTCACTGAAAATTGCGACCTTCGACGTTCCCAAGGCCATTGAAGGCGAAACGCTGAAGCTGACAACGCTTGCCAACGGCGCTTTTCAACTCGACCACGGCGATTTCGATCAACCCATCCGAGGCCAGGTCGGTACGCCGTTGCAGGTCACGCAGGGCCTGGGTACGGTGCGCCTGCTGATCACTGAATTGCACGCTAAACCCGGCACAGCGTTCAGGCTCGTGCGCAATTCGCAGCCGAAGACGGTCCTCAAGCTGCAGGAGGATTTGACCATCGAGGCGAAGGGCAAGCAAAGCGGCATTATCGGCGCATCGCTGCGCGGTCGCGATCCTGAGCTGACAGCAACGATCGTGAACCAGATCGGCCAGGAATACGTGACGCAAAACGTGGAGCGCAAGACTGCGGAAGCGCAAAGCTCGCTATCTTATCTAGAGGGTCAATTACCCCGGTTGAAAGCCAACCTGAGTGTGTCGGAACAGCGTTACAACGACCTGCGCAACTCGCGTGGCACCTTTAACCTGAGCCAGGAAGGCACCGCGTTCCTGCAACAAAGTGTCGCTTCCGATACCGAGCTGGCTGACCTCAAGCAGAAGCAGGCGGAGTTGCTCACGCGCTTTGCGCCGGGACACCCCGTGCTGCGCGCGCTTGAAAAGCAAATTGCCGCTGCCAGCGCAAAAAGCGGAAGTATCGCGACCCGGATGAAGGCCTTGCCCGATCTCGAACAGAGTTCGCTGCGCCTCACGCGTGATCTCCAGGTAGCCAACGACACGTACATCAACGTCGTGAACAATGTGCAGCGGCTGCAGCTCGTGAAGGCCGGCAAGGTTGGAACGGTTCGTCAGATTGACTACGCCAATATTCCGGAAGAGCCGGTCAAGCCACGCAAAGCGATGGTGCTCGCGTTAGCTGCAATGATCGGCCTGATGCTGGGCGTCGTCGTCGCGTTTGTGCGCGACGGCCTGTTTGGCGGGCTCACCAACGCGCACGAGATCGAGCAGCACGCCGGGCTCAAGGTCTATAGCACGGTGCCGTTCTCGCCCGCACAAGTCACGCTCTCCAAGGCGATTTATGAACGTCAGGCCGGGACGCATTTGCTCGCGTCGATTGCTCCAAACGACGCGCCCGTCGAAAGCCTCCGTAGCTTTCGTACGGCACTGCAGTTCGCCATGCTGGGAGCGCCTAACAATCGCGTGCTCATGACTGGCGCAACCGAATCGATCGGCAAATCGTTCGTCTCGGCCAATCTCGCTGCGGTCCTGGGCGCCGCCGGCAAGCGCGTGCTGCTAGTCGATGCCGACCTGCGCAAGGGCTATTTGAACCAGTACTTCGGCTTGGCTCGCGCGTCCGGCCTGTCCGATTTGTTGATTGAAACGGCTTCCATAGAAGACGTGGTCCATCGCAACGTGGCACCAGGACTCGACTTCATCAGCACGGGCGCCTTGCCGCCTAACTCAGCGGACCTGTTGCAGAACGCGCGCATGGCTCGCCTGCTCGATTCGCTTAGCGAACTGTATGACCTTGTTATCGTCGACACCCCGCCGGTTTTAGCGGTATCGGATACAGCGACCATTGCGGCGCATTGCGCGGCTGTGTTCCTGGTGGGCCGTTTCAAGCGCACGACCATCGGCGAATTGCTCGAAGCAACCAAGCAACTGGAACAAGCAAACGTTGCGGTGAAGGGCGTGATCTTCAACGGTCTCGATGCAAAGGGACTTCGCTACGGCTCCAAGTACGGCCAGTATCGGTATGTCGCGTATGAATACGGCAAGACCAACAAGCGAGCTTCGAAATGAGCGCCGCGCGCCTGACCGGCCCGCGCGACCGCACGTCGATACCGACCCTACTGCTTGCGGTAGTTGCTGTCCTGGCCGCGGTTGTCGGACTATTTCTCGGCAGGGTTAACGGCATAACCGCCATCCTCGCCGCGACCCTCGCGCTCAGCATCCTCGCGATTCGCCCGCGCAATGAAGTGCTGCGCCTGTTCAAGATGTTCTTGCTGGTGACGTTTTGCGTTTTGCCGGTCTGGCAACTCGCGTCCGGCGACGAAATCTATCTCAAGCTGCTACCGCAGGATAGCGCTGCCGTCATGCTGTGGTTCCTGCTGAGTATCGCCGGGATCTGGGTGCTAAAGCTTTCGCTCGATCTTGCCCAGCGCCGCCTCGGGGCGCGTGAATTCGACATGTCGAGCAAGGCCGGTGTCACCGTACTGGCGTATTTCTTCGCGCTGGCCTCGGTCGCTGCCATCGTCTTCATCTACGTCAAGCTGGGTGGATACAGCCATATCGTGGAACTGTACGACGAGCGCCTTCAAAACAGCGTGACCGACTACGATCCGCTAGGGGGCCTCGGCGTGCTTCAGGCGTTGGCGAACACCGCACCGCTATGGATTTTTGTCTGCCTGACACTGCGCCCGCGCGCGAGCAAGCTGATGACGGCGCTCGCCTTCATTCAGCTTGGCGTGCTGGGCTGGCTATCGTCAGGCGTCTTCGGAAATCGGCAGGGCATCATTTTCGTTTTGATTTTTGCGACCCTGCTGTATCACTTCCTGATTAAGCCAGTCAGCTCACGCACCGGCAAGATCGCGGCGGTATTGGCGACGGTCATAGGGCTCGCGTTGATGCCGTTCAAGTTCGGCATCGACTACTCGGACCTGGGTGAAATAAGCGCGCGTTTTGCCGACCAGCGCGCGCTTGAACTCAGCATGGGTCCGGTCAGCTTCTTTCTGTTTCGCGACCTATCGCGTTTCGATGTGCAAACGCAAACCATCGAAACGGTAATGAAGACCTCATACGACCTGCCGATGGGCAGGAGTTTTGTCGGCGCCGCCGCCGCGATCGTGCCGAAGATGGCGTGGGACGACCGCCCGGCAACATTCGCTCAGGAGAAGAGCAACATTGTCAGCGATATCGGCCAGTCCACGGGCGACCAGACCACGCTCCTGTTTGGCATGCCCGGCGAATTCCTGGCGAATTTCGGCTTGTTCGGCTACGTGCTCGCGTTCTGTTTTCCAGCGTTGTTTCTAGTCGCAATCAATGTCCTGGGCAAACCTCACCATCGCAAATGGCTGCCACTGAAGATCGTCTTAATACCGCTGCCATTTCTGTTCTTTCTATTCGATTCAAACGTCATGGCGTATTACGCCGTGCGCTGGATCGTGTTGTTCGCTCTTCCGATGGCCTTCGTCCTGAGGTTTGTTGAAGACCGCAACGAAACCGTTGCCTCGGGAGGCACGTCGTCATGAAAATCATCCATGTAGTCGAAACCTGGACGGGCGGTATTGCAACTTATGTGAAAGCCCTGGCGGTCAAGCAACGCGACCTGGGTCACGACGTGACGCTTCTCTGCGACAACAGCCAGCTCGACGGCGACTTGCACATTGACGGCATCGCCGTGATCGATTATCGGTCGAGCCGTAATCCCGCGAAATTCTGGTCAATATCGCGACGCCTGCAACGGTGTATCAAGTCGCTGTACGCCGATGTCGTCCATTGCCATAGTTCGTTTCCCGGCATGTATGTACGGCTGCAACGCCATCCCGGCGTCAGGATCATATATACGCCGCACGCGTGGTCATTTCTCAAGACGGACGTGACTACGCCTGCCAAGTGGGCCTATGGTTGGATCGAGCGGTTTCTCGCGCAACGCTGCGACCAGATCGTGTGCATGTCGTTTGACGAACTGCGCGCGGCGCGCAAATATCGCATTCCAGCCGACAAGATCGAGTTCATCTATACCGGCATTGCCTCCTTCGACGAGATCCAGGTTCCTATTCGAAACAATCTCTCCAATCAGATCAAAGTGGGTTACTTCGGACGCCTTGATTATCAAAAAGGCTTCGATGTGATTCTCGAATCACTACCGCTACTTGATGAGCATCTAGTCGTTCATGCCTTCGGTGCATCGGTACGCGGGGGCATCGAAACTGCGAGCGAAACACGCAACGACCCGCGCATCAGCTATCACGGATGGCTCGATGCAGCCGGAATCGGCCACGCCATGCAGGAGATGGATGTGATCGTGGTTCCGTCCCGCTGGGAAGGTCTCGCCCTCGTTCCGATCGAAGCAATGAGAGCAGGCAAGGTCGTCGTGGTTTCCGGCGAAAGCTCGCTGCCCGAACAGGTAATCCATGGCTACAACGGCATCATTCTCCGCGATCTGACGGGCAAGTGCCTGGCCGAAAACCTTAACCGGCTGACCCCGGATGAATGCCATCGAATGGGCAAAAACGCTCGTCACGTGTTTGAGGGCACCTTCCAGATCGACCGTTTTCTCACCACTTTAATGAGTTGCTATGAACGTGCCTGAGGTTTATTTACTGCATGCCTACAGCTCCCGCAATAGCGGCGACGGACTCCTGGTGGAGTTGAGCCTCAAGGCAATCCGCGACGCGGGTGTTACCGGCAGGATCGTCGTGGTCTGCCTCGACAAAGTTTCGTTTGAAGGCTATCTGAGCGACACGAACATTGAGCTTATATCGGTAGGCCAGTTCTTCTTGCGCAAAGTGTGCGGCGCATTTGCACACCGCCGCTGCGTCTATTTTGGCGTCGGCGGGGGCTATCTTCGCGCATCGAGCAAATCGGAAGGCTGGAAGTCACTGGTTGCACACGGAAGCCAGATCCTCATGTCCACCGTCGGAGGGCCAAGTCGTCGCATCTACCTTCCGCAAAGCGTCGGCCCCTTCGACACCGCTCCCGGACGAATGCTTGCACGACTCGTGCGCGGACACGTCGAACGGATCTTCCTGAGAGACGACAAGAGCGTAGATGAACTCGGGCACCCAGGCGCCACGCGTACCGGCGACCTCGTTGTCCTTGAGATCGACCAGCATGCGCACAGCGGCACGCTCCGGCGTGCCAGGTGCGTTGCGCCCCAGGTATACCTGGTGTTTCGGGACCTGCAGGAAAAACCGTATCGCGAAGAGTACCTCACGCGCGTTCGGGCGCTAATGGGTCTCCTTCCAGAGGCAAAGCTCGCCGTTCAGTCGCGTGGCCGGGGCAATAGCGACGATGTCTTCTATCGAGACCTGCTTGGCATTGGCGACGCGGTATTGCTCAAAGACGTGCTAGCTGCAGGCAACGCAATCGTCGTGTCCGTGCGATTGCATGGCAGTCTCGAAAGCGTTCTTGCCGGTGTTCCGAGCGTGCACCTCGCGTACGAACGCAAGGGTCGCGCCGCGTATGCCGACCTGGGACTGGACGCGTTCGCGTTTCATGCGAGCGACTTCGATCCGCAAACCGTAGTGAGCGCAGTGCAATCGATCATCGCCGACGAAGAGCAATTCTGGAGGTGTCTCGAACGCCGTACGCAACAGGGTCATCAGCATTTTGTGGAGGCGATCAAAGATGAACTACGAACGTTCGATAACCCTGATCATGGACGGTAACTTTCGGCGCACCGTTTCCGGCATTTCGAGTCCGCACATGGGCTACTCGCGCTTTGGCGCGCGTTTTGCCGATTGTTTCGACAAAGTGCTGATTGTCGCGCGATCGTTTCCGGCAGATGAGGCGATAGGAGAACCCGTCACGGGCGAGCGAGTGTCGTTCGCTGATCTCGGGTCCAATCGCGGGGCGCTCGCGCTTGTGTTGAGTCTTCCTCGCCTGGTTGTGGCGTTGTATCGGCAGATCGCGTCGCCGGCTATCTTGGTGATCAGGTTCCCCGGCAATATTGCGTCACTCGCCATGCTGCTTTGCCTCATTACAGGCAAACGCTTTTCGGCAGAAGTCGTAGCCGATCCAGCCGATTATTTTAGTGCGTCGGCATCAACGCATCCGCTGCGCCGACTCGCTGGCCTCATTCACTGTTGGGCTACGCGCACCGCCGCCCGCTGCGCCGTCACGGCACGCTACGTGACAACCGCTTATTTGCAGCGCGCTTACCCCGGACGACACGCCGACGTCATGTTCGGCCTCAGCGACGTCTATCTCCAGGATACGCTGTATCAGGCGTCCCGCTTGATGCGCACCGACGACGGCCGCCTCACGGTCATCAACACGGCCATGATGCACAACCACAGCAAAGGTCACCTGGTCCTGCTGCAAGCAATGGCAGCGCTGCGCGAGCGCGGTGTCGCGATTCACCTGACGCTTGTCGGCGACGGCACATTACGTGCCCGGCTGGAAGCCGAGACGCGACGACTCAAGCTAGAGGACGCGGTGCACTTTGCCGGGCTGATGGACGCTGAACAGGTAGTCGAACACGTAGCAAGACATGATCTGTTCGTGCTGCCATCATTCCAGGAAGGAATGCCGCGCGCGATGCTGGAGGCGATGGCCGCGGGAACGCCCGTGGTCGCCTCGAACGTAGGCGGAATCCCCGAGGTGTTGATGGAAGACAGCATGGTTGAGCCGGGAGACTCCGAAGCACTCGTCGCGCGCATCGAAGCATTGGCCAACGACAGGACACTGCTAGCCGAGCGCTCGCGGGTTCATCGGCAAGCCGCAGAGGCTTTTAGCTTTTCCGCGTTGCAAGTGCGCCATCGCGCCTATTGCGCCGCACTCGTCGAGGCCCATCGCAATGCGTAAGGACTTGGTATATGTCATTGCCGGGTCGGCGTTGCCGGCCGTAGGCAACTTCATTGCGGTTGTGTTCGCACTTAGATACATCGATGCAACATTGCTCGGCCGTTCTTACGCGCTGCTTGCCTTGTTCTTCGTTGCCATTGACGCGTTCAACTTCGGTTCAGCGCGCCTTCTGAGTGTGACCTCGATTCGGGAGCGCTTTCCAAGCCTGCTGTTTCTGGATGGGTTGAGCGCGATCGGCTCGACCGTCCTGTTGGTTGCGGGCGCTGCCATCCTCTCCCGAAACGGAGCAGTTGCACTGCCCCATTTCATGCCGATGCTGCTCCTTGCGCCGATCGGCTATGCGATGTCGCATTCGGCACTGGGCTATCTGCGTCTCAATAGCGGCAACGGCACTATCTGCGTCATTTCCACCATTTCCGCGTTGAGCCGATGCGCAGTGATCGCGTGGGTCGTCACGAATCAAGCATTGTCAGCCTATCTTCCTGATCTGCTGCTCATGGTGGAAGGAATGTATGGGGCGATGCTTTTGATCGCCTATCTGGCACTGCGCCGCCCGTTCGAGCGCAGCACGCCCAAGCATGTCGGCTTGAGCGCATTTCCCAATCTCGCCAGGCTCGGCGGCAAGGAATTGATCAGCAGTTGGTATTCGAACGCGATCTTTTCTGGAGCAAAGCACGCCGACGTGATCGTCGCAGCGATGCTTCTCGGTCCGGCTGGCGCCGCGCTGTATCGTGGGGCCAAAAGCATTCATAACCTTGCCTTCAACCTGGGACAGGCGCTCGCACTCGTATTTCATTCGAAGATGCATGTCTGGCTTAGCAAGCTTACCGAGTCAAAACCCAGGATCTCGATGCCCCTCGCCATCCGTGCTGGCGGGCTTCTAACGGCTCTATTTGCCCTATTGGCAATCGCGGCAGTCTGCGCCTACAGGGTCAGGTTGTTTCCCACTGTCGCATTGGGCACGGCGTCGGTTCAGTGCCTCTTTCTCTTCTTGATCTTTGCCGGCGCCACGTTGATGTTCGCGTGCCGCATGACCTCGCTGACCGTATTTTCGATCAGCAAGCGATCATTCGTCATGCTATCTACCATGGAAGTGGCGACCTCACTCGGCTTGCTTTCATGTCTTTGCGTTGTATATGGTGTGGTTGGTGCGGCGTTGTCGGTGGTGATCTCGTGCGCGTGCGTGCTGGGTCTATCGCTTGTCGTGGTACGGCGATCGGTCGATGCGCACGGGGCAGGCGTCGGGACCGTGCTTTAGCAGGTCATGCCAGCGCGCCCGGCGAAACACGCCTGCGCAAGCACCGCCACGCGGGTAATGCCGTCAGTCCGACACCATCGCATGCAGCGCGGACGTCGCGCGCCATGCATCGAAATCGGCGCGCCGCCAGTCGAGCTCGACGCCCACGCGCCGCGTTCCTTCGCGAATCTTCGGCTTGTATAGAAGCAACGTCACGGCGTCGAGCGCGGGCCATTGTGCGAACGAGATTGCCGCGATCTCGACCGCCAGCATTTCAAGCAAGCGCGTGTGCGGCTTCGTCTCGAGATAAGCTGAAATTCGCCCGCACCAGCTCTCGTAGTCGATTAACTCGTGCGTGGCTTCCTCGCCCGGTACACCGCGGTAATGAAGACTCGCGTCGATAGCAACGGGCTGAGGCGCGAGATACTCGTGCGCATGCAAGCCGATGCGCGTCGACACGACCAGTTCATCAACCACGATGCGCCAGCCGCGCCCGCCTGGCGCTAACGGTTCAAACGGTTTCACGACATCAGCGGCTCGGCCGCGTCAAGCATCATCTTCACAAAGTAGTCCGCAAAGCTGCGGCGGATTACCAGATCGTAGTTGTCTTCACCCGTCGGCAGCAACGTCAGGGGGGCCTTGAAGTAGTGGCTCTGCGCGCATTGGCCGACGCCGAACAGACGCGGATGCAAGTCGAGCGGGCAACCGCGGCTCAGCACGTCACGCGCGCGGGGCCCACTGATTTCCAGCACCGTATAGCCGCTGCCGATATCCACAGCCGCTGCATACAAGCCTTTGAACGCGTCGCGCAGCTTGCCTTCGAGCGGCGCGGTCTGCGTGGCCGAATGCGCGATCGCCGAGCGCGCGAGCCATTCATCGGGACCCAGCCAGAGAAGGTCGTAACCCTTGCCCGTTGCCGCCGTATTGGGCGCCTCCGGCGGCTTGCAGCCAACCACGTTTTCCACCGCGCTGATGAACGCCGAATCACGAAGATCGCCGCGTACGTTCACGAGTTCGAGAAACGGCCGCTCGACCATGCGAAACGCCTTCGACGCGCTCGCCTGATGCTTCTTCAGCAAGCCCTCGACACCCACCAGTGGCGACTCCTGCCACACGCCGTGCCCGATCGTACGGTCCACGACTGCCTGATTGCTGCCCGTTTCATTCCACATGTTGACGTGCTCCTTCGCTGTCGTAGAACACCGAGCTGGTTATTTTTGCCGGGATCTGCTTACCGCCCGCAAGCGGAATCATCACCGACTCGCCGATCTTGTCGAGACCGCCCTTGATGACGGCCATTGCGATCGAACGCTTTAAAATGGGGCTGTAGTAGCTCGACGTGACGTGACCGAGCATGGGAGCGGTATCTCCACTGAACGGACCCGCGACGATCTGGGATCCCTCCGGGACGACGAACGAAGCATCGTCGGTCAGTAGTCCGACCAGTTGCTTGCGTCCCGCTTTCGCCGTGTCCGAACGCGTGAGCGAGCGCTTGCCCAAGAAGTCCTTCGACTTCGCGACCAGGCCGCCCATGCCGACGTCGTACGGCGTCATCGAGCCGTCCGTATCCTGCCCCACGATGATATAGCCCTTCTCCGCGCGCAATACGTGCATGGTTTCCGTTCCGTACGGCGTGATGTCGAACTCGGCGCCGGCAGCCATCAGCGCTTCCCACACCGCGCGCCCGACGTTCGCCGGCACGTTCACTTCGTAGGCGAGTTCACCCGAGAAACTGATTCGCATGATGCGCGATGCAGCCCCCGCCACGGTTCCTTCGCGATAGCTCATGAACGGAAAAGCTGCGTTGGCGAAGTCGATGTCGCGACACACCTTTTGCAAGACCTTCCGGCTGTTCGGGCCCACCACCGCGAAGGTCGCCCAATGGTCCGTCACCGAGGCGAGGCGCACGCGCATGTCGGGCCATTCCGTCTGCAGCCAGCGTTCGAGCCACGTCAGGACGCGCGCCGCGCCGCCAGTCGTGGTCGTCATCATGTAGTGCTGGTCGGCGAGACGCACCGTCACGCCGTCGTCGAATATCATGCCGTTCTCGTCGAGCATCAGCCCATAGCGGCACTTGCCCACTTCCAGCTTGCTCCACGGATTCGTATAAACCCAGTTGAGCAACTTGGCCGAGTCGGGGCCTTGAATGTCGATCTTGCCGAGCGTCGATGCATCGAGAATACCGACGCTCGTGCGGGTTGCCAGTGATTCACGCGCCACCGCTGCGTGCATGTCCTCGCCGTTCTTCGGGTAGTACCAGGGCCGTTTCCAGTTGCCGACGTCTTCGAACGCGGCACCGTTTTCCACGTGCCATTCGTGCACGGCGGTCTTGCGCACCGGATCGAGGAACTCGCCCAGTTCGCGCCCTGCGAACGTGCCGAATGTTACCGGCGTGTAGTTCGGGCGGAACGTCGTCGTGCCGGTTTCCGGGATCGTCTTGTTCAAGGCGAGCGCCAGGATCGCCATGCCGTTGATGTTGCCGAGCTTGCCCTGATCCGTGCCGAAGCCCATTGCCGTATAGCGCTTGACGTGCTCGACAGACTCGAAGCCTTCGCGTGCGGCGAGGAAGATATCCGCCGCCGATACATCGTTTTGGAAGTCGATGAATTGCTTAGGACCCCGTGTTGCCGTTTCGCGGCCACCGACCAGCCACAGCGGCATGATCGGGGCTTCGCTGATCTCGGCAACCCTTACCGGGTTCGGACGCGCAACGATCAAGCCTGCTGCGCGCGCCGCATCCACGCCGGCGTCCACGGCGAAGCGAATGCTCCGCGCAAGAGTGAATTCGCCCGCGCATCCGCCTACGCTGGTTTCCGCCTGCATGGCCTTGCCGGGAACGAAGCACAGCTTCTCGTCGTGCCAGTGAGCCTTGCCGCCCGATTGCGCGAACAGATGCAGGATCGGACTCCAGCCGCCCGACATGGCGAGCAGGTCGCAAGCGAGGTCTGCCTGCTTCGCGCCCACCGTGCCATTCGAATAATCGCTGACTTCAACCGACGACACGCGCAGCTTGCCATGAGCGACGCTCACCACGGAGCCGTTGAGCACCTTCACGCCGTGTCGTTTCGCTTGCGTCTGCAATGCGCCGTTGCCGTCGCCAGCACGCGGGTCGATCACCGTTACTTGCGCGCCGGCCGTCTTCAGGTCGAGTGCGCATTGGTAGCCGCTGTCGTTGTTCGTGAAGACGACCGCATTGCGTCCCGGCACCACCGCATAGCGATTGATATAGGCCGACACCGACGACGCCAGCATCACACCTGGCAAGTCGTTGTTGCCAAACACAAGGGGACGTTCCTGCGCGCCGGTCGCGAGCACCACGCGCTTTGCACGAACCTTCCACATCAGTTCGCGCGTGCCGTGGCTCTTGCGTATCGATACCGGCAAGTGGTCTGTCAGCCGCTGCGTGATCGTGACCAGGTTGTGATCCTGATAGCCGAACGCCGTGCTGCGAGAAAGGATCTTCACTTCCGGCATCTTGCGCAGTTCGGCTTCGATCTTGTGCGCCCACTTCAGCCCGGGAACGCCGTCGATCTCCGTGCGGCACGACAACAGCGAACCACCCAGCTCGGGCTGGTCATCGACCAGGATCACGCGTGCGCCGGACAAGGCGGCCGTATGCGCCGCAGCCAGTCCCGAAGGCCCGCCACCCACCACGAGGATGTCGCAATGCGCGAAGCACTTGTCGTAGCGGTCTGCGTCGAGATGCTCGGGCGCCTTGCCGAGACCCGCTGCGTCGCGGATCACTTCTTCGTACTTCGGCCAGAACTTACGCGGCCACATGAAGGTCTTGTAGTAGAAGCCAGCCGGGATAAACCGCGCGAACTTCTGGTTCACGGCCATGCGATCTTTTTCGATGCTCGGCTTCGCGTTCACGCTGGTCGCGACCAGTCCTTGATACAACTCGATTTCTGTGGCGCGTGCGTTCGGCACCGTATGTGCGCCGGTTTCGAGCTGAACAACGGCATTCGGTTCAGCGACGTCCGCCGTCACAATGCCGCGCGGCCGATGGTATTTCCAGCTGCGCGCGACAAAATGCACACCGTTGGCGAGCAGCGCGGAAGCGAGCGTGTCGCCCTGATGGCCCGTGTAGGTCTTGCCGTTGAACGTGAACGTGAGGAGAATCGCGCGGTTGATGCGCCCGCCCGTGGCGAGTCGGTCTTTCTGGCTCATTTCGGTTGTCCTTCTTCTTTCGTGTCCATCACGGCAAGCGGCCGCGCGAACGTGTCATAGCCCTGGAATTCGTAGCTCACCGTATCGCGTTGCGCCATGAACCAGCGGCGGCAACCTTGCGTGTGCATCCATTGTTCGCGATGCACGCCGCGCGGGTTCTTGCGCATGAAGAGGTAGTCGCCCCATTCCTTGTCGGTCAGCTTTTCGGTGTCGAGCGGTCTCGCGATATCGGCTTCACCACCGCACGAGAATTCGCTTTCGGCGCGTGGCCCGCACCAGGGGCATTCAATCAGCAACATGTCATTTCTCCGGTGTCGACCAGAGTCGGCGTGTCGGCTGGAGTTGGCGCTTCAGCGCTTACTCCAGCCCCATAGCGACTTACTCTGGTCCCATGGCGTTAGTGGGCGACGGCGGCAGCGCCGTGTTCGTCGATAAGATGGCCGGTGTAAAAGCGGTCGATCGAGAACGCCGCGTTGAGCGCATGCGGTTCGTCGTGCGCGATGGTGTGCGCGAAGGCCCAGCCGGAACCAGGCGTCGCCTTGAAGCCGCCCGTGCCCCAGCCGCAGTTGAAGTACAAGCCCTTGACATCGGTCTTGGTGATGATCGGGCACGCATCTGGCGACAGGTCTACGATCCCGCCCCACTGCCGGTTCATGCGCACGCGCGAGAACACCGGGAACATCTCGACGATTGCCTGGAGCGTCGCTTCGATAGTCTGAAAGCTGCCGCGCTGACCGAAGCCGGTGTATTGATCCACGCCGGCGCCAATCACGAGATCGCCCTTGTCGGACTGACTGATGTACGCGTGCACCGCGTTCGACATCACCACCGTGTTGACCACGGGCTTGATCGGTTCGGAGACGAGTGCCTGCAGCGGGTGGCTTTCCAGCGGAAGACGAAGGCCGGCCATATCGGCGAGTGTGGACGTGTTGCCTGCGGTTACCACGGCCACTTTCTTGGCCTTGATGAAACCTTTGGTTGTATCGACGCCAGTCACCTGGCTGCCGTTGCGGCGAATCCCCGTGACCTGGCAGTTCTGCACAATGTCCACGCCGGCCTGATCCGCGCCGCGTGCGTAGCCCCATGCCACCGCGTCGTGACGTGCAACGCCGCCGCGACGTTGTATGGATGCTCCCAGCACCGGATAGCGGCTATTCAAGTTGATGGTCGGCTCGATCTCCTTGATCTGTGCCGGCGTAAGAAACTCGGCATCGACGCCATTCAACCGGTTCGCGTTCACACGACGCTCAGTATCCCTCACGTCCTGCAGGGTATGCGCGAGGTTCATCACGCCGCGCTGGCTGAACATCACGTTGTAGTTGAGATCCTGCGAGAGCCCTTCCCAAAGCTGCATCGCCTTCTCATACAGCGCGGCCGACTCGTCCCACAGGTAGTTCGAGCGCACGATGGTCGTATTGCGCGCCGTATTGCCGCCACCAATCCAGCCCTTCTCGAGCACGGCGATGTTACGCACGCCGTGTTCCTTCGCCAGATAGTAGGCAGTGGCCAGACCATGCCCGCCGCCGCCGACGATCACCACGTCATATTCCTGCTTCGGCTCCGGGCTTTTCCACTGGCGTTCCCAGTTCTCGTGATACGACATGCCGTTGCGCAGCAGGCTGAATATCGAATAGCGGCTCATGGTGTTTCCTTAAACTTGTTGACCTTGCCTACTAACCCAGAAAAATCAGCACTCGATGACGTTCACGGCCAACCCGCCGCGCGACGTCTCCTTGTATTTCGTCTTCATGTCCGCGCCGGTTTCGCGCATTGTCTTGATTACGTTGTCGAGCGAGACGTAGTGCGAACCATCGCCTTTCATCGCCAGGCGGGCGGCGTTGAGCGCCTTGATCGCGCCCATTGCGTTGCGCTCGATGCACGGAATCTGCACAAGGCCGCCAACCGGATCGCAGGTCAGGCCGAGGTTGTGTTCCATGCCGATCTCAGCGGCGCTTTCCACTTGCGCGGGCGTGCCACCCATCACGGCGGCGAGCGCGGCGGCGGCCATCGAACACGCGACGCCGACCTCACCCTGGCAGCCCACCTCGGCGCCCGAAATCGACGCCGTTTCCTTGTAGATGATCCCGATCGCCGCGGCCGTCAGCAGGAACGTGACAATGCCCGCGTCGTTCGAGTTGTGCATGAACTTGACGTAGTAGTGCAGCACGGCAGGAATCACGCCGGCCGCGCCGTTCGTCGGCGCCGTCACCACGCGCCCGCCCGCTGCGTTCTCCTCGTTCACGGCCATTGCGTACAGGTTGACCCAGTCGAGCATCGACAGCGGATCGCGCAAGGACTCTTCCGACCGGTTACGCAGTTGCGCATTGAGATCGGCGGCACGGCGCTTGACTCGCATCGGGCCGGGCAACTCGCCTTGTGCTTTGCAGCCGCGCTCCACGCACGCCGACATCACGCGCCAGATCGCAAGCAGTCCTTCGCGGACTTCACGCTCGGGACGCGACGCGCATTCGTTCGCGAGCGTGATCTCGGCAATCGACAAGCCGGTCTCGCGGCACACGCGCATCAGGTCATCGCCCGTGCGAAACGGATAGGGCACCTCGCCGCCCTGTTGCACGCCGTTGACCCGATCGCCTTCGCGATTGATCACGAATCCGCCACCGACCGAGTAGTACTCTTTTTCCACCAGCAACTGGCTGTTTTCATCGAAGGCCTGGAAGCGCATGCCATTCGGATGAACGACGTTCGCGGCCATAGCGCCGGGCGCGCCCGGCATCAGCTTGCGGAAAAAGCCGAGATGCTCGCGCTCGTCGAATTTCACCGTGTGCTTGCCGAGCAGGTTGAGCGTCCTCGTGTCGCGCATCTCCCGCAGACGCGACTCGATCGCATCCGGATCGATCGTGTCGGGGAGATTGCCTTCGAGACCGAGCAGAACCGCTTTATCGGTTCCATGTCCTTTGCCCGTCGAGCCCAGCGAGCCGAACAGCTCCACCCGCACGCGACGCACGAACGCAAGCAGATTTGCATCTTCGACGTGCGACGCGAAGCGGCACGCCGCGATCATCGGGCCGACCGTGTGCGAGCTCGAAGGACCGATGCCAACCTTGAACAGATCGAATACGCTGACATTCATTTGGGGGCCTTGTTCTCTGCGTTGCAATGCGGTTTCAATAGGGTGTCATTTCACCGCACGCCGATTTCGGCTGATAGAACAAAACCGGCATCACACTGTGATAGCCGCGTCAGCCGGGAAAACCCAGGGTGGGCAGCGGCGCGTTCAGGCGGAATCGCGACGGAAACTGGCAGGTGTGCGACGCCGCACAGGTCCCGTCACGGCAGTGAGCGCCGGCGACTAGCGGCGGTAAGCCGACGGGTTAGCGGGAGCGCTAAATGTGTACTGTCTGATGAATGTGCGGCTGGACGTGAATTCGTCAGACGGTTGAAGGCATGTAAAAATTGCTGTTAGCAGCGATACAACACTTTCAATGCAAGCGCGGTTTAACTTAGCGACTTAAAGAAACGCTGCGCTAAACTATCCCGGCATTATGAAATGCGCCCGTTGTCCATTTAAACCCGTCAAAACTCTCGCCCATCAGGTTAGTACCATGAACAATGTTCTGAAGAAAGTGCTTGCAGTCCTTATCGTTGCTGCGGTTGCCGCTCCGGCCGTGTCGTTCGCGAAGACGACGCATCACCACCACACCACCAAGGCGAAGCACGTGGCTCACACCGCGCATTAATTTCGCCTGGGCGCTGATCCGCGTCGCAACGAATTCTGGGCGTTATTCCCACCCGGAGCAACGGCCTGTCTCGCAAGAGGCCGGCCGTTTTCTTTTTGCGCGCGAGCCGATGCGCGCGAGAGCGACTTTTTAGCCGCTGCAACTGCGGTGATATGCTGATTATCCCTTTGGCCGAAATTTCATTGAGTACGGTCATCAATCCACGGCAATTGCATGAACCCCGCAGACCATCTTCCCGCCCAGTCGCCCGATTCGACGCTTAAACAGCGCATCCGCTTTGGAATCCTGTTGTTGCCGAACTTTACGCTGACGGCGTTTTCCGGCTTCGTTGATTTATTGCGTCTTTCCGCCGACGAGGGGGATTTCAGCAAGCCCGTGCGTTGCTCGTGGAGCGTGATTGGGGAAACGCTCGCCCCTGTACGCGCGAGCTGTGGCATTCAGATTACGCCGTGGGAGACCTTCGAGAACGCGGAGCCATTCGACTATGTGGTGGTCGTTGGCGGCTTATTGCATTCGGGCCCGGGCGCGAGCGACGCGACATTGCAATTTATCCGCCGTGCCGCCACGACTAACGCGACGCTCGTGGGCATTTGCACGGGTGTATTTGCGCTGATGCGTGCGGGCGTCCTGGATGGTTATCGGATCTGCGTGAGCTGGTTTCATTATTGGGATTTTGTAGAGCGTTTTCCCGGCGTGAATGAAGAAGCGCTGGTGGCGGACCGTCTCTTCGTGATGGATCACCGGCGCATCACGTGTTCGGGCGGCCGCGCGTCGATCGATGTCGCTGCGGCAATCCTGTTGCGCCATTTCGAGGCTGCGACGGTCCAGAAAGCGCTGCGCATCCTGCTGGTCGATGACATGCAGAAGGGCAACGCACCGCAGCCGCATCCGCCGGGGTTGGCACCGGCCGCGCATCCCAAGGTCAAGCGTGCGATCCTGCTCATGGAGCAGCACGTGGGGCGTTCGTTGACGCTGGATGAGCTTGCGCACAAGCTGGATCTGTCAACGCGGCAGTTGGAGCGCCTGTTCAAGGCTGAGACGGGCAAGGCGCCGCAAGCGTATGCAAAGCAGGTGAGATTGCGCACCGCAGCGTGGTTGCTGACGAGCTCGGATAAGACTGTGGCAGACATTGCATCGAGTTGCGGGTTTTCGGACGCGTCGCACCTTGGGCGGGAATTCCGCAAGCAGTTTGGGTTACCGCCGATTATGTATCGCGACCAGCGGGGTGCAGCGCCGGATGATGCCGCGGGCATCGCTACGGTGGGCTTGGCGGCCGGTTTTGATGAGACCTTTCCGGGGCGGGCGCAAGCATTTTGATGGGGGCGGGGGCGCTGCTCGCGGAGAGTGTGGGGGGAGGTTTTTGGCGGTGCTGCTCGCGGCGGGTGTGGGGCTAGGATTGAGTCCTTCTGCTAGCGTGGTCGTTCTGCATAAGTAGTATTTTCTTGCTTATTACTGTTAGCCCCTATCCGGGGCGGGACTTCATTTCTTTGCAAACGCGCAAAGAAACGCGTTTTAAACCGCCAATTTTTAAGTGTCGTCGTTGCTCAATTTCAGGTTTTTGGCACGAACGTAGCACGGCACCCACGTATCAACGCCCAGTCGAACACCCACCCCTAATTCAAACGGCGCGCATACGCTTCGCCTCAAAGGCCCTACATCCGTGGTCGTCCGCGCTCTCGCACCATCAAAGTCTATGGTCCGCGCTCATCTACCCCGCTTGGGACAGCCCAGACCCAAAACAACCAAACGCAAACCCCACTGGTTTGCCGCCAACCAGCCACCCCTAGTGCCAGCCTCATTGCCGGCCTCTTAGCACCCTCATTGCCGGCCTTAGCGCGCGGTATTGCGCACCTTAGCGGTGGCGTTGCCGCTAGCGGTAGCGGCAACGGGATTGGCGCGGTCGAGGCGAAGCGTGTGCGCGCCGCTGGTGCTTGAGGGTGGTGTTCGACTGCGGGTTAAGGTTTCGGGGGCCGCGCTACGTTCGTGCCAAAAACCTGAAATGACGAACGACGACACTGAGGTATTCGCGGTTTGAACGCGTTTCTTTGCTTCGTTTCTTTGCGCGTTTGCAAAGAAATGAAGTCCCGCCCCGGATAGGGGCTAACAGTAATAAGCAAGAAAATACTACTCATGCAGAACGACCACGCGAGCAGAAGGTCTCAATGCTAGCCCCACACTCGCCGCGAACAGCACCCCCTCCACACTCCCCGCGAGCAGCACCCCGTCCAATTACTGGCTGGCCGCCACATAGGCCTTAACAGCGGACAGACCATCTTTGCCATCGAAAGTCTTAACACCGGCTAACCATTTATCGAGCACGGCCGGGTTCGCCTTAAGCCATTCCCGCGCCGCCAAGTTCGGATCGGTTTTATTCATGATCGGCGTCATCACATGATTCTCAATATCGGTTGAGAAGTGCAGGTTATCAACCAGCTTAGCCACATTCGGGCATCGCGCGGCATAGTCCGGCGGCGTCACGGTCATGACCTTGGCCTCTCCATAATTCGCCCCAAAGACATCATCGCCGCCGCTCAAGTAATCGATCTTCATCGATACATTCATCGGATGCGGCTCCCATCCGAGAAACACAATCCACTTCTTCTCGCGAATCGCGCGCCCGACTTCCACCAGCATGCCGGCTTCGCTCGACTCAACCATCTTGAACTTGCCCAATCCATACTGGTTCGAATCGATCATTTTCTTGATCAGCGCGTTGCCGTCATTACCCGGCTCAATGCCATAGATCTTGCCGTCAAGCTTGTCGTAGTTCTTGGCGATATCGGCGAAAGACTTCAGACCGCCGCTATAAACGTAGTCCGGCACGGCAAGCGTATATTTCGCGCCAGTGAGATTAGGCGTCGCCAGCACCTTGACCTGCCCCGCCTTCTCGAACGGCTGGACAATCGGGTCCATGGTCGGCGACCAATAGCCAAGGAACACATCGATTTGCTTGTTCTTCACGCCAGCGAATGTGATCGGTACGGAGGCGATGGTCTTGGTCGGCTTGTACCCCAGACCCTCAAGTACAGTCGACGCGAGACCGGTAGTCGCGGCAATATCGGTCCAGCCTACATCCGCAAAGCGAACGTCCTGGCACGTCGCGGGCTCAACCGCCATTGCGCTAGTCGCCATTGCCACGTTCAACAAAATGCCCGCCGCGAACGACGGTGCGACTCCGTAAAGTTTCATGCTCTCTCCGTTTATTGACCCACACCACACCACACTAGACGAGACGATGCCGCGCCCACCGGGCGCAACACGCCTGAAATTGGTCCGTCAAGCCGACTGTCGGCGCTCGTAACTCGGCGCATGGCCGAATTGCGCGCGATATGCCTTGCTGAAATGACACGGCGAGTGAAAGCCGCAGACGGCGGTCACGCGCGAGATCGATGCATCGGAATTGCGCAGCAACTCACGCGCGCGACGCAGTCGCAGCGTGAGGTAATAGTGCGTGGGCGACACATTCAGGAACATCTTGAACATGCGCTGCAAATGACGCTGGGAGAGCTTGACCAGGCGCGCGAGTTCTTCAAGCGACAATGGCTCTTCAATATTCGCTTCCATCAACCGCACCACTTCGATCAACTCGGCGCGCGTAAAGCCGACACGGGCATCGACGGGAATGTGCTGGTAATCGGTCGAACCGCGAATCCGCTCGACAATGAACTGCTCCGACACCTGGGCCGCATGCGCCTGCCCGAGCCGCATGCCGACCAGGTTCAACATCAAATCAAGCGGCGCAGTGCCACCGGTACACGTCACGCGATCCCGGTCGATCACGAACAGTTCATCGGCGAACTGGACGTCCGGAAAGCGCTTGTGCAACGGCGACATGTCTTCCCAGTGAATCGTCGCACGATAACCATCGAGCAAGTTCGCCGCGAGCAGCGCATACGGGCCGGTGCAAATGCCGCCGAGCGGCACGCCCAGCGACGCCACATGTTGCAGCAACGCGATCACTTCCTCGTTCACGTATTCGCGCACATGCCAGCCCGCGCACACGATCAGCGCGTCGGGCATGCCAGCTTCGGCGAGCGTGCGCGTCGGCTTCACGGTGATGCCGTTGCTCGCCCGCGCCGGTTCACCGTCAGGCGTGATGACCGACCACGTGTAATGCTCCGCGCGGCCGACGTAATTCGCCATGCGCAGCACTTCGACCGCGCTGGTGAACGCGATCATCGAGAAGTTGGGCAAGGTCAGGAACCCGAAGTGCGCGAGCTTCGACAACGGCGAGCCGTCGCCGGGCGGGCTCGCGAACGGCGCAATCGCGTCACGCTTCATGGGCGGCTCGTCCTCTCGTTCAGCTTTGTTGCGCGGCCGGCGCGCGCCGGACCCGCATGACGCTGCGAAGACCTGACAGAAGCGGCGCGCGGGCCATTCCCGGAGACCGGCCGAAGCTTTCCGTGATGCGGTCCAGGATGATCGCGAGCAACACTACCGACAAGCCGCTTTCAAAGCCAAGGCCAATATCGAGCCGCTGGATACTCGCCAGCACGTCGTTGCCGAGGCCGCCCGCGCCGACCATCGAAGCGATGATGACCATGGACAGCGCCATCATGATGGTCTGGTTGACGCCGGTCATGATGGAAGGCAGCGCATTCGGGAACTGGACCTTATAGAGCAATTGCCACGGCGTGCAACCGAACGCCTGGCCTGCTTCGACGATCTCGCGGTTCACATGCTTGATACCCAGCGACGTAAGGCGCACGGCCGGCGGCATTGCGAAGATCACCGTCGACAAGATGCCGGGCACGCGGCCGAGGCCGAACAACATGGCGGCCGGGATCAGGTACACGAAGGCCGGCATGGTCTGCATCAGGTCGAGTACCGGACGCACCATGGTTTCGATCGTCTTGCTTTTCGCCGTCCAGATGCCGAGCGGAATGCCGAGCAACAAGCTGATCAACGTCGACGACAACGTCAGGCCGAGCGTGATGATCATCTGGTCCCAGAAGCCGGTGGTGTAGATCAGCAGCATAGAGAGTAGTACGAACAGCGAGAAACGCCAGCCGACGCGCCACAAGCCAATGCCGACGAAGATGGCCATCATCAGCCACATGGGAATGGCTTGCAGGCCGTGCTCGACCATCGCGGCAAAACTCTCGATGACGCGGCCGATAGCGTCGAACGTTGCCGCGTCGTGGTCGAGCAGGTATTTGACGCCGTGGTCGACCCAGGTTCCGAGTGGGATCAGTTCAGACATGGGAACCTCGATGGCGAGTCAGAGCTTTGAGAACGTTCGTCTTGTTGACCGAACCACAATAGGAGCCGTCCGCCTCGACGACCGGCAGCGGAGCGCGGCTTGCCACCACCCGCGAGACCACATCGTCGAGCGGCGTAGAGCGTTGAATGCATTCGATGTGATTGAGGTGCGGCGACGCCTGGCCGATCGCATCGCGGCAAACGAAGCCGCGAATCTTGCGCTCGTTGTCCATCACGAACGCGTAGTCGGCGCTGCCGTTGAGCGTCTGCGCCACGCTCGATGCATCGATGGTCGAGCCGTGTTTCATCAGCGGCACCGCGTCGGTTTGCATCAGGTCGCCCGCTGTCAGGTAACGGCTGGTGTCGATCCCGTCGAAGAATGCGCGTACATAGTCATCGGCCGGATTCGCGATGATTTCCTGCGGCGTGCCGATCTGCACCACCCGGCCGCCTTCCATGATCGCGATGCGCGTGCCAATGCGCATCGCCTCTTCCAGATCGTGCGACACGAACATGATCGTGCGGCGTTGTTCGCGCTGCAGGTCGAGCAGTACGTCCTGCATTTCCTTGCGCTTTAACGGATCGAGCGCGGAAAACGCTTCGTCCATGATCATCAGCGACGGGTTCACGGCGAGCGCCCGCGCGAGGCCGACGCGCTGCTGCATCCCCCCCGACAACTGCGCCGGCAACTTCTGCGCAAACGGCGCGAGCCCGACTTGCTCCAGCACGGCCATTGCGCGCTTTTCGCGGTCCTTGCGCCCGATGCCCGCGACTTCCAGCCCGAACGCCGCGTTCGCCAGCACCGTGCGTTGCGGCATCAGCGCAAACGACTGGAACACCATGCTCATGTCCTTGCGGCGCAGCGCGATGAGTTCCGAGTGCCGCATGGAGGCTACGTCGCGGCCGTCGATCAGCACCTTCCCCGCCGACGGTTCGACCAGCCGGTTGACTAGCCGAATGAGCGTCGACTTGCCGGAACCGGACAAGCCCATCAGGACGAAAATCTCGCCCTCCTGCACGTCGAACGATACGTTATGGACGCCGACGATCTGGCCAGTTCGGGAAAACACTTCTTCTTTCGTGGCACCGCCGGCAAGCATGTCGATCGCCTGCTTCGGGTTTGTGCCGAAAACCTTGCATAGGTTTTCGACCACCACCTTGGGGGAATTCATCGAGCGCTCTCCTGGTTGGCGGACATGCATCCGCGCGATGCCTACATAGTTGCTAGAAAAAAGTGCGGGTTGCCGACTATTTCCGACAGTCACATGTGGAAATACGACACCGGATTTTGCTTTTTTCGCGAGGAAATATGGCAGATCCTTGTGGGACAAGGGTTTGCGAGCCGAAAATTTGTGAAATTATGTCATTCTCGTTTGTCGCGCCAGTGCAAGTGCGGGCGGATTTTTATAGGTTATGGACGGTGCGGTGAGCTTGATCCGGTCGGCTCCTTGATATTTTCGTCACGATGACCTCGTAAACGGTCGCTTCAAACCGTTGTGCGGATCGGCGCGGCGAACTTCCACTAGAGCAACGGATATCCCGTGTCCCGCTTAATTTCCCGCAACGACAGCATCGATTCGATCGATGTCACACCCGGAAGCGCGCGCAATACATCGCGCATGAAAAGGCCATATTCGTCGAGATCGCGCGCGGCAACCTGAAGCAGATAATCTGCGCTGCCGGAAATGTTGTGACACGAGATGATTCGCGAGATGCCCTGGATTTCGCGCTCGAAACGGTCCGACATCGACCGGTCATGAATGTTGAACCGAACCTGCGCGAACGCGACAACGCCGAGATCGAGGGCCTTGCGCGAGAGCACCGCCCGATACCCCTCCACAAATCCGTCCTTCTCAAGCCGCTTCAGGCGCCGCGCACAGGGCGTCTCGCTCAAGCCGACGCGCTCCGCGAGCTTGGCGATCGCGATGCGCCCGTCCTGCTGGATAACGGCCAGTATTGCGTGATCAATCTTGTCCAGATCGCCCATGGCGTATTCTCATTCTAAAAGTACCTATTTTAGCGGTTTCCTTCAACTGAGAACCAATTCATAGCTCACAAAGCTAGGTAACGCTCATCGATAACGATGAACATGGAGCCATCGAAACGGAGGTTCATCATGGTGTCGCTGCAATTGCTGCTCGTGTTTATCGGCGCCCTCGCCGTCGTCTACGCATTGCCGGGTCCCGACATGGCGCTCATCCTGCAGACGAGTTCATCGCGTGGCATCAAGCACGGCCTCTCGACCGCCGCGGGACTCGCGGTTGCCCGTACGATGCACGTCTTGCTGTCGGCGCTGGGAGTCGCCGCCTTGCTGCGCAGCGCCCCGTGGCTGTTTGAAGGCGTGCGAATCGTCGGCGCGCTGTACCTCGCCTACATCGCGATCCAGATCTTTCGATCACCGGCGTTTGGTCTCGGCGATTCCGGCGCCACGTCGAAGGCACCCTCGACACTGCGATCTTCAATATCGAAAGGAATGCTAAGCAGTCTGCTTAATCCCAAGGCGCTGCTGTTCTGTTCGGTCTTGTTGCCGCAATTCGTCCATCCGGAGGCAGGTGCAGCCTGGTCGCAGGTAGTGGAGCTGGGCGTGGTGCTGGTCGCAATCGGTTTAGCGTTCGACGTGACACTCGCACTCGCCGCCGTACGCATTGCAAGCTGGTTGCGTGGCCACCCGCGCGCGCAGACGGTACAGCGATGGACGTTTTCGGCAGCACTACTGGCTTTCGCGTTGAGGCTGTCGATAGAGTAGGCGGCATGCCGCCGCCGCCGAGTCAAGACATTGAATCGCGTCGGCCGTCGCCGGCTTCAATCGAGGTGGGTCCCGGCTTCACCCCGCCATCGGGCGACATCATGCGTTCAATCGCCGCAGCGCTCACGCCTGGGCTGTATAGAAAGCCCTGCCCGTACACGCACCCATGCTCGACCAGGAAGTCTCGATGAGCTTCGTACTCGACCCCTTCCGCGATGAGGTCGAACTTGAGTGCTTTAGCGATCGCCACCACGGCGAGCGCGAGCGCTTCAAAGTCGGCGTCCCGGCCGATCTCCTGCACAAAAGCGCGGTCGATCTTGATCCGGTCGATTGAAAATCGCTTGAGGTAACTCAAGCTGGAATACCCGGTTCCGAAATCGTCGATGGCTATCTTGACCCCTAGCTCGCGAAGCGCTCGCAGCACACCGGCGACTTCGTCGACATTGCGCATCAGTGCGCCTTCCGTGACTTCCAGCTCAAGCTGCTCCGCCGGCCAGTCCGCCTCTTTCAACGCGGAAGCAACGACGGACAGCAAGTCGGAGCGTTCGAGTTGACGTGGGGAAACATTCACCGACATGCGAATAGTCGGCAAACCGAGGTCTTGCCATGCCTTTGCTTGACGGCACGCAGTACGCAGCACGAACTCGCCGATACCAAGAATCAAGCCAGTCTCTTCCGCTATCGGAATGAAAACAGCGGGAGAGACCGGTCCCAGCAGTTCGTCAGTCCATCTAAGCAGTGCTTCCACGCCGACCATTTCGCCGCTCAACATATTGAACTGCGGTTGATAGACGATACTCAACGCGTTGGACTTGAGCGCTCGCCGCAGCCGCATCGACAGGTTCAATCGTTGCGCGGCCGCCTCGTTAAGTTCCGGGCGATAAAACTGGTATTGGTTGCGTCCCCGCGATTTGGCGAAGTACATCGCCGCGTCGGCGTTCCTGATGAGCATGTCGGAATCAGCCGCGTCACGCGGATAACTACTGATGCCAATGCTCGATTCAACGTAGAGCTCCTGCTGCCCGACATACAGCGGTTCCGTCATGACCGCGATGAGGCGTTCGAGTATGGAATCAAGCTGGGTTTCACGTGACCGTTCCGCGACGATGATGAATTCGTCGCCCCCGTAGCGCGCAACCATGTCCCCCGGCTCGACCGCCGCCGTCAAGCGTGTCGCCATTTGCGCCAGCAACGTATCGCCGACTCGATGACCCAATGAGTCGTTCACCTCCTTGAACCGGTCGAGATCGAGGAACAGGACCGAAACATTGCCGCCGTCAGCGGAAGCACGAAGAATCGCACCGGCAATGTGCTCGTCGAGAAGGACGCGATTGGGGAGCTGGGTCAGCGCGTCATATCGCGCCTGACGCTCGAGTTCCGCCTGATATTGAAGACGCTCTGTCACGTCCACCATCACGCTCATCGTGGCCGGCCGGCCGTCGTACTCCACGCTACGGTGGTACGCGTGGATCGCCCGGCTTTCACCGTCTCGCGTGCGATACGTCCACACGCCAAGCGATCGTGTGTGGCCGCCGCCCGGCTGATTCGAAAGTGCTTCACGCAATCGTGTCCGATTCTCCCGGGGATGCATGTCATAGAGTGACATTTCGCGGAGCTCGGCCTCGGAGTAACCGTATGCGCGCGGCGCCGCGTGATTCACCGCGACAAAGGCGAACGTGCTGTCGTCGAAAATCCAGATCGGCAGCGGATGTTCTTCGAAGAAACGCCGGTATTGCGCGCCCGCAGCGTCCGCGCTTACCAAGGCCGCTCGAAGCTTCCGGGCAATTCGCGCGTTGCCCAGCATGAGCCACAAAAGAAGCACCGCGGCTGTCAGGCCGGAGGCCAGGAGCGCGGACGACACCCACTTGGCATCGGACGACGCTCGGCTGACCGCTTCGTCCACCGAAGTGTCCACGGCCATCCGAACCTCGACGACGTTGGCGAGCACGCCATAGAACAGTGCGTCGATTTCACTCAGCAGTGGATCGCCCAGACGGACACTGCCCGGCTTCTTCGAGACCCGTTGAACGAGTTCCTGGGTGCGGTTTTCTAATTTTTGACTGGCCTCGTCGAGGTCGTCCATCCGCGAAATGCATTCGGCGTTCGATCGACATTGCGTGCGCGCGTCGCCGGTCAGATCAAGCAGCGCGCGCAGCGGAAACTCAAACGCGTTATGTACGTAATACGCCTTCGTTCCAACCAGGATGTAGACCTGATCGTGCGTTTCCAGCATGAATTGTTGCAGCTGGTCGAGGTCACCCTTTAGACGGTTGGACGCCCGCAACGCCTGCAAAGAGGTGTTCTCTTCATGTGCCTCTCGCGTGGCCAGCACGGTATTGAAGGCGATCGCGACGAGGATCGCAAGTACAGCGACGCCCGTCAACGCCACCCGCATAGCGCGAGAGCTTGCCCCGGTGCCGTCTTGCACCGTCTCCGACTCCGACTGTCCAAC
>NZ_JBAUSA010000127.1:0-3892 GCF_049581465.1 Caballeronia sp.
TTACGCAAATGCGCTGGAACATCATCAAGGTCATCACCGGGGCCGGGCCGCTATCGATTCGCGAGATTGCTCGGCGGGTAGACCGAGACGTTAAGGCCGTCCATAGGGATGTGCATGCGTTGCTGGACGCTGGAGTGATAGAGCGCAACGCCGAGGGCGCGATCGTATTTCCTTACGGGGCAGTACACGTTGATTTCATGCTGCAAGCCGCATAAGACGATTTCTCGGCATGATCTCTGGCTGCCAGAATGTTGAGCCGAAGATAACGAAGGGCTTTCGCGACACGATGTTGCTTACACTCGACCAAGGAAAAGAAGGCGCCGAGATTTGGCGCCTACAACTTGTGAATGTATAAGGTGCTGATCCGATGGGCGCCCGATTGACGCCTGATGAACCAGCAGCCCTACCACTCACGGACTGAGCTTCGAGATTTTCTGGCCCTGTAACCCTACTCCGGCCATCAACCCTTGCTGGCCATAAATGAACGCGTAGACGTCCGATTGCAGCGTCGTCGATGTCAATGACCGGGCCACTCCGGTATCGACGACGACTACGCTTGGACCCGCGCCAATCGACCAGCCGCCGCTCGTCTGCAGATAGTTGATTGCGGAATCGGTCGTGAGGAACATGGCTTCGTGAAACGACTGCGCGCCGGCTTGCAGACCGTACGAGACCGACGTTGCGTTGTAGTAGCCCATCACCTTTCCATCCGCGCCGAACATCACGCCGTTTCCTTCCTCGGCGCCAACGATCAAACCCGCCTTGAGTATCTCCGGAAATACAAGCACGGCCTTTGCCCGGGCCTGGAGCGCCTTCGCATTGGGCGTGGTGGCGTACAACTGCTGAAGCGCCGCGCGCGCCCTAGCCTCCAAGCCGGGGTCAACCGCGTTGGAAGGGGGGATTTGCGAAGTCGAACAGGAGGTCGCCAGCAACAACAGCAGGTTCGCCACGATGAGTCTGATGCATTTCGCCATGAGGTCAATTCCGCTTGCAGGTCGGCCATATCCGGTTGAATACAGCCTGGGTGATTTGTCGTGCGTTCGGTGCTGGTGTGTTTTATTTAAGGTAACGACTAAACGGACGCGGGGGTCTTCGGTTATTTGAAACGATGCTTAATAAACATATTCGGAATGCTAAATATGATTGTTGCAAATCGAGGTTTATTACCACGCATGGAGCCGACAAACTCGTTCAGTGCGTTTGCGATAGCGAGCCGAGTTAAAATTTTTATAGGGTGCGAGGTTATCTCAAGCATTGCCTTTTGGCAAAACATTAGGAGTGCGATAATTAATTGAATAAATGTCGCAATCTGTTTCGCAATTTCAATATTTCATACGCTGCGTAGATTCGGCTGAATTACGGATACGCTCCCCGGACCCAGCCTCAAGGCGACTACACAAACCGTGCAAAACTAGCCGTCCGTTGCGGATCGGCGATCGCGCGGTGCGCGGGCCGGCAGCAAGGGTTCGATGAGTGACCACAGTGCGTCGTATGATGGCCGGCGTCCCACATGTTGACGGTTGCGCGGCGGCCGAGCGTATTCAAGGACAGGGTTCGCGTCTTTGGCGCTGACGGAAACCCCAATGCTCAACGACAGGAACGAGTCCGTTCTTATCCCGCGCGTCCATTCAGAATAATCTGCATAGCTAAATAGCGCATCAAAAATAACACAACCGCATTTCAACAGCGGGAAGCGGAGAGCAGCTAGCCGTTTCCGCCATGAAAGAGAGTGAGTTTGTTCGACACGGAACTCACGCCGGGAACTGTCCGGGCAACTTGTTCGGCTTGATGGATCTGGCCACCGTCGCCAACGCTGCCGCTCAAGGTCACGGCGCCGCCGCGTGCGCGCACAAAGACATTCGACACATCGATCCCTTGCGCCTTTCCGAGCGCACGGCGAACCGCTTTTGCAAGCGCGCGGTCGGACGTTGACGTGGTCTTCGTACTATTGGCGTCCGCCGACGTGCCAGCGTTTGGCGCGACGTCGCTTGACTGAGCGTACGCAGAAAGCGCGACGCCCATGTAAGCCGTCAACAATAGAGCCCGTATTGCATTCGATTTCATGTTCGCCTCGACCAGAAGTGAGTCCACGTTGGCTAGATTACACCAGCCAGGCGTCGGTTGGTGCGCCACTGCCATCCCGTGCTAACCCGTCAGGCCAACGCGGCGGACTGACTGGTTCGACTCAAGACTGATGACTGAAGCCTATAGCCTCTAGCCAAGGAAAAGATTCGCGCTATGAGGGCTTGCGCACTGAATGACTTCCCTTTTGACGGTATCCCGTTCACATCATCGAACGCCATTCACAGCGGGGAACAATGGTGACAGAGCCGATCGAAACCGACTACCTGGTCGTCGGCACAGGTGCTACCGCCATGGCATTCGTCGACACATTACTCAGCGAGACTGACGCTCACGTTGTGATGGTCGACAAACATCACCGTCCAGGTGGCCACTGGAATGACGCCTATTCGTTCGTCGGCCTGCACCAGCCTTCAGCCTTTTACGGTGTGAACTCGCGAGAACTGAGCAGTTGGACCAAGGACAAGACCGGCCTGAACGAAGGTCTGTACGAGCTGGCGTCCGGCGCCGAGGTGCTGGCTCACTTCGATCAGGTCATGCGCCAGCGCTTTCTACCCTCCGGCCGCGTTCAATGGTTTCCAATGAGCGAATACCGTGTGGGGCCCGGTGGCACGCACCACTTCAAGTCGTTAGTAAACGGCGACAGCCGGCAGGTCATCGCGCGCGCGAAACTGGTGAATGCTACCCACGCGAGAACAGAGGTGCCTTCTACGCACGCACCTAAATACGAAGTTGCTTCGGGCGTCACCTGCATACCGTTGAACCGGCTACCCGAGGTCCAGCGCCCGCATGCCTGCTATACGGTCGTCGGCTCCGGCAAGACCGGAATGGACGCCTGCCTGTGGCTGCTGCAAAACGGTGTGGCCCCCGCGAACATCCGCTGGATCATGCCGCGTGACGCCTGGCTGCTGGACCGCGCCAACACTCAGCCCGGCGCAGAGAACTTCGAACGGTCCGTCAGCAGCAATATCGGTCAGTTCGAAGCCATCGCCGAGGCCACGTCGATACCCGATCTTTTTGCCAGGCTTGAAGAGCGCGGGCTGCTCATGCGCATCGACCGGGCGGTGACGCCGAGCGTGTATCGATGCGCTATTGTTTCGCAGGCCGAACTGGAACAACTTCGTCGCATTGAAGACATCGTGCGCCTGGGGCACCTGCGGTCGGTGCGTCCAACGCAAATCACCCTCGAACAGGGCTCGCTGACCGCGGATCCCGACACGCTCTACATCGACTGCTCTGCCCGCGCGATCCAGATGCCGCCGGCGCTACCGGTGTTCGATCGCGACCATATCAATTTGCTGATGGTGCGCTTTTGCCAGCCTGTCTTCAGCGCGGCCCTCATTGCGTACGTCGAAAGCCACATCAGCGACCCGGCCGAGAAGAACGCCCTGTGCACCCCGGTGCCCAGCCCCGAGCGCCCCATTGACTGGCTGCGCATGTGGGCGGCAACCATTGCCAACGCGGGGCGCTGGCGACATAACGAAGGCTTGAGCGCCTGGCTATCGCAGTGCCGGCTGAACAACCTCAACGCGATGTTGCGCGGCGTCAGACCGGACGACACAGCCAAGTTCGCGCTATTGCTTGAAAGCGGGGTCAAGGCGGCCGCCGCGGCAGCCAAGCTTCCAGCGCTGCTTGCGACCATCGCGTGAACCCCATGGAGACAGCTTTGGACGAACCCCGCCTCGATACCCTGCAAGTGGGCTCCCTGCGCATGCGTGTGGCCACGCAAGGTGCGGGTCCGCTTGTCCTGCTGTGCCATGGTTTCCCGGAGTCCTGGTGCTCCTGGCGGCACCAGATGGCCGCTCTGGCC
>NZ_JBAUSA010000128.1:0-4164 GCF_049581465.1 Caballeronia sp.
GCAGGATAGTGGCTTGCTTGAACACGGGCGGATTGCCCTTCGCCGAGCCCACACCGAAGCCTGCATTGCTCACGAACAGCGTGGCGTGATCGCCGTTATCGACGACGGCCATGTTGCCCCACGGATCGTTGATATTCGCGCTGGAGATGGTCGATACCACCTTGCCCTGGTTATCGATCACGATCAGGCAGCCCGCGCCCTTGGTGTCGGTCGTGCCATCATTGCTCGGCGTGCTGCCGACGATCACCCAGCCCGACTTCAGCATGGTCATCGCGGTGGACAAGCCAATGCCGCCCGGGCATTCCTTCAGGTCGCGCGGCACGGTAGCGAACACCGTCATCTGCTTCGTGTCCGGACGGTAATTGACGATCGTGCTGCCGGTGCCTTGCAAGTTGGCTGAGTTGTTGAAGTTGCCGACCAGCACGTCGCCCTGCTTGACCGTACCCGTCGTAACCGGCGCGACGACCAGTGCGTACGGATTCTGGTCGCCGTTGGACGGCACGGTGTTGATCAGCGTGGTGTGCTTGTGGAGTGTCTCGAGAAAACCCTGCGGCTCGGCCTGCGCGCTTTGAATGCCGACGCCTGCCAGCAGCGCCACCGATGCGAAAGCGAGAGAAGCGCTCGACTTGATGTGTTTCATGTAGATACTCCGGGTGCGTGCATTCATGTTCGAGGTTCCCGTCACGCCGATCAGAAAGTAATGGCGGTGCGTACGCCGGCCACGAACGTGTTGCGCAGCGGCTGCGTCGGATCGTTCGGATTCTGACCCGCGCCGGCGTTGAAGGTGTATTGCAGGTCGCCCTGAATCTGCCACCACTGGTTGACCTGGTACTGATAGGTCGCTTCAACGGCTGTTTCGCTGGTACGCACGCCGTACGGGCCGCCAGTCAGTTCGCGGTTGTCGAGATCGAGATCGTGCGCGTGGTTGCCGACCTTGATATACGCGAGGCCGATGCCGACGGTGTCGTTATCGCGGCCCTCGAACGGCGCCTTCATCACGATGCCCGCGTTGGCGCTGATGCTCACCAGATTGCGGTCGCCGGGTGCACCCATCACGCGGGCGAACACGCCGATACTACGCGGCTCGTCAGGATTGGGACGCCACACCATCTGGTCCGCCACGGCGTAGAAGCTGTAGTTGCCTTGATGCGACTGGGGCGTGCCGGTGCTCGCCGGACTGGCGAGCGACACGCCGGTGTTGTCGTAGAGAAGGTCGTTGAAGCGTTCGTTGTTGTACCAGACGCCGATCTTGTAGGTGCCTGGCAAACCGGTCTGCGGAACACCCTCCATTTGACCGTCGGAGGGCTGGTTGATCGAGTACTGCAACTCGCCGATATACATCGCGCCGCTGTGCAGGTTGAAGTTCGTGCCGCTCAGGTTGTTCGGGTTGTTGCCTAGCGGATCGCCGTCATACACACCTGCCAACGCGGTTAGTGAAGGCGTGATCTGGCCGCGAACGCGCACGCCGAGCGCGGACAGCGGATACGCCGGGCCGCCCGAGGGCATGTCATAGGACGGCAGGCCAGGCCAGCCAAACATGGTGTTGACGAACGTCGCGGCATAGCTGCTGACCATGAATTCCTGGTCGATACTTTGCTGCCCGACCTTCACGTCAACGCGCTTGTTCAGGAATGACTGCTGATACCAGAGTTCCCACAGGCGGGTGGTGTCTTCCGCCTCGATCCCGCTCGCCGTGTTCAGCGTGCCGAGATAGTACTCGCTGAGATTGCGGCCGTGGATCTGCAACGCACTCGCGTTAAATGTGCCGCCTTCCAGGCCGAAAGCCTTCTGGGTGTCGAGCTGGAGGGTAGCGGTAGTCAGGCCGTCATAGGTGCCACCGGTGTTCAGGCCCCCACGGAAGTTGTACAGGTATTCCGATACCTCCGTCGCCTGCAACGTCACACCATACTGCTCAAGCCACGGGCGCACGCCGAACATATCGCCGAGAAGGGTCGAGCGCCCCCAAACGCCGGTCCACTGACCGGCCGGCTGTGCCTTGATGTTCAAGTCAGGTTCGGCTGCGTCTGATGGCGTCGCATCCGGGCTGACCGCGGGAAGCGCGGGCGTATCGGTATCGGCCATCGCCGCAGCCGATGAGAACGCGAGCCACACCAGGGTCCCCATGAGCGCGATGCGGCGCTTGAGCGCCGTACGTGGATGCGTGCCGACGCGTGAGTCGATATATGAGTCGTGACTTGCATCACCACGCGGGTCGCACGAACCGATCTGGACGGGTTTCATCAAAATCCTCTTATCTGTTGCGACGGCTGCCCGCGTCGCGTTGTTTTTTCTTGAGATATCGCAGCGCATTGGCGCTCGACGTTGTCCGGACCCACCATCCAGAGGGGTAGGACAGAAGCAAATCGTACCGACCCCGACATAACGCGTCAACACAAATGAGAATGATTCGCATTAGAATTACAGATGAAAGGTTTGATGCTTACGAAATGGTGCGCATTCATGTTTTATAGAATGCTTATGGAAATATATAAGTAAACCTTATGATAGTTTTTAGAGTGAAAACTGCAACAAACCGGTCCGTTGGTGACGAATCAACTTGTGCTGCAATCTTCACGCGCGATCGTCTTTTGAACGGTGCCAGAGATGACGTGTCGAGTAGACCTAAGGGGCAAGGTGCGCGAGCAAGCATCGAGTGGCTAAAACGACAATTCCATCGCTATGCCGAAATCCGCATCGTCCATGCGATGAACTGCCAAGACGACGTCAATTTGGTTTCCTAAATTGAGCATGTCGACCGGTATCGGGAAATGAGTTAGCCGAACTCTCGCCGGCCTTCTCGTCCGCACATGGTGTCGTCGCGCCCGGGCAAATCCGTCTTGGCCCGGGTCGCCGGTTGTGTTCCAGTCGTGGGGCCAGACCGTGGAACAGGAATAGAAGGATCGAGAGAGAGACCTACCTATAGAAACCGAGCCGGCATCGAAGAATAGAAACCGTCTGCTAGCCCGAAGTGTCCAACTGAAGGAGAAGAGAAACCATGCGTCTTCGTACCAGCCTTAAACCGCTTTGCCTGTCTCTGGCGTGTGCTGCCGGAGCCCTGGCCGCATTGCCGGTGTCTGCCGCCGCTGACGATATCGATGTAAAGGTTGGCTTCGCTGCGCCGCTGACGGGCGCGAATGCCGGTTACGGCAAGGATTTGCAGAATGGCGTGCAACTTGCGCTCGATGAAGCGAACGCGAAGCAGATCAAGATTGGGGGCAAGACGGCCAAGTTCGTGATCCAAGCTGAGGACGATCAGGCTGACCCGCGCGTGGGCGTGCAGGCGGCGCAAAAGCTGGTTGATGGCGGCGTTGCCGTGGTCGTCGGTCACTTTAATTCAGGTACGACGATTCCCGCGTCGCAGGTTTATGAGACCGCCGGCATTCCGGTGATCGATCCGGCTGCGACCAATCCGACCATCACGCAGCGCGGCTTCGCGAACATGTTCACCGTCATTTCCAGCGATGCCCAGAACGCGGGCAATGCCGGAACGTACGCGGTGAAGGTGACGAAGGCCAAGAAGATCGCGATCCTTGACGACCGGACGGCCTTCGGCCAGGGCGAAGCGGACGAGTTTGAAAAAGCGGTGAAGGCGGCGGGCGGTTCGATCGTGGCGCATGAATTCAGCGACAACCAGACCGTCGATTTCAGCGCTCAGCTCACGGCGCTGAAGGCATCCGGGGCTGACCTGATCTTCTTCGGGGGTCTTGACCGGCAGGCGGCGGCTGTCGCCAAGCGCATGAAGCAACTTGGCATGACGGCGCAACTGGTTGGCGGTGGCGGCGTGATGGACGCGGATTTCCTTCAGCTTTCAGGCGATGCCGCCGAAGGCGCGATGGCCTGGGAATATGGCAGCCCGCTTGACAAGATGCCGCAGGGCAAGGCGTTCTCGGACAAGTTCCAGAAGCGTTTTGGTGTGGCGATCCTCTCGTATGCGCCGTTTGGCTATGACGCTGCGTGGGCTGCGGTGCATGCGATGCAGAAGGCCAATTCCATCGATCCGAATGTTTATCGGCCGGCGCTGAAAAGTATTTCGTTCCCGGGCATTACGGGCACGATTGCGTTTGACGATAAGGGCGCGTTGAAAAATGCATCGTCGACGATGTATCAGGTGAAGAACGGAGCGTGGGTGCCGATTGTGACCAAGAGCGGGACTTAGGTCTGGGA
>NZ_JBAUSA010000129.1:0-7591 GCF_049581465.1 Caballeronia sp.
GACGTCGGCAGGACGGCCATCCGCCATGTACGGCATGTCTTCGATCGGCACGATCTTCGACACCACACCCTTGTTACCGTGACGGCCGGCCATCTTGTCGCCCGGCTGCAGACGACGCTTCACAGCCAGATACACCTTGACCATCTTCAGCACGCCCGGCGGCAGTTCGTCGCCTTGCGTCAGCTTCTTGCGCTTTTCTTCAAACGCCAGATCGAACTGGTGACGCTTTTGTTCGATCGAGTCCTTGATGGCTTCGAGCTGTGCCGCTGCTTCTTCGTCCGCGAGGCGGATGTCGAACCAGTGGTAGTGATCCAGATCTTCCAGGTACGGCAGGTCGATCTTCGTGCCCTTCGCCAGCTTCTTCGGACCGCCGTTCGCGACCTTGCCATTCAGCATGCGGGCGAGACGCGAGAAAGCGTCGCCTTCCACAATGCGCAACTGGTCGTTCAAGTCGAGGCGATAGCGCTTCAGTTCGTCATCGATAATCTGCTGTGCACGCTTGTCACGCGTGATGCCTTCGCGCGTGAACACTTGCACGTCGATCACCGTGCCGCTCATGCCCGACGGCACGCGCAGCGACGTATCCTTCACGTCCGAAGCCTTTTCACCGAAGATCGCGCGCAGCAGCTTTTCTTCCGGCGTCAGTTGCGTTTCGCCCTTCGGCGTCACCTTGCCGACCAGCACGTCGCCCGCTTCCACTTCAGCGCCGATGTACACAATGCCCGACTCATCGAGACGGCCGAGTTGCACTTCAGCCAGGTTCGAGATGTCGCGCGTGATTTCTTCCGGTCCCAGCTTCGTGTCGCGAGCGACCACATTCAGTTCTTCGATGTGGATCGACGTGTAGCGATCTTCAGCGACGACCTTTTCCGAAATCAAGATCGAATCTTCGAAGTTGTAGCCGTTCCACGGCATGAACGCGACCAGCATGTTCTGGCCAAGCGCGAGCTCGCCCAGATCGGTCGATGCACCGTCAGCTACCACGTCGCCACGGCCAACCTTGTCGCCGACCTTTACGATCGGACGCTGGTTGATGTTCGTGTTCTGGTTCGAACGCGTGTACTTGATCAGGTTGTAGATGTCGACACCGACTTCGCCGGCGACTGCTTCGTCGTCGTTCACGCGAATCACGATACGGCCCGCATCGACGTAATCGACCATACCGCCGCGTTCCGCCTGGACGGTCGTACCCGAGTCGACTGCAACCGTACGTTCGATACCCGTACCGACCACGGCCTTTTCAGGACGCAGGCAAGGCACAGCCTGACGCTGCATGTTCGAGCCCATCAATGCGCGGTTCGCGTCATCGTGTTCAAGGAACGGAATCAGCGACGCTGCCACCGAAACGATCTGCGACGGCGCCACGTCCATGTACTGGATGCGGTCCGGCGTGACCATCAGCGTTTCGCCCGCTTCCCGCGACGAAACCAGCTCGTCGGTCAGCGTGCCGCCTTCGCCCAGCGACGCGTTCGCCTGGGCGATCACGTAGCGGCCTTCTTCGATCGCCGACAGGTAATCGATCTGGTCGGTCACCTTGCTGTCCACAACCTTCCGATACGGCGTCTCGAGGAAACCGTATTCATTGAGATGCGCGTACAGCGCCAGCGAGTTGATCAGCCCGATGTTCGGGCCTTCCGGCGTTTCAATCGGGCACACGCGGCCATAGTGAGTCGGGTGCACGTCGCGGACTTCAAAGCCTGCGCGCTCACGCGTCAAACCGCCCGGTCCAAGAGCCGACACGCGGCGCTTGTGGGTGATTTCCGACAGCGGGTTAGTCTGGTCCATAAACTGCGACAACTGCGACGAACCAAAGAACTCGCGAATGGCCGACGAAATCGGCTTCGAGTTGATCAGGTCGTGCGGCATCAGGTTTTCACTTTCTGCCTGGCCCAGACGCTCCTTCACAGCCCGTTCCACGCGCACGAGGCCCGCACGGAACTGGTTCTCAGCCAATTCGCCCACGCAACGCACACGACGATTGCCCAAGTGGTCGATATCGTCCACTTCGCCCTTGCCGTTTCGCAACTCGACCAAAATCTTGATCGTGGCGAGGATGTCATCGTCTTGCAGCGTCATCGGTCCGACGATCTCGTCGCGGCCAACGCGGCGATTGAACTTCATACGACCCACCTTCGACAGGTCGTATGCGTCTTCGCTATAGAACAGACGGTTGAACAGGGCCTCAACGGCTTCTTCCGTCGGCGGCTCGCCCGGACGCATCATGCGGTAGATCGCGATACGCGCGGCCATGCGGTCCGCGGTTTCGTCGATACGCAGCGTGGACGAAATGTACGGGCCTTGATCCAGGTCGTTCGTGTAGAGCGTCTGGATGTCCTTGACCTTCGACTCGCGCAGCTTTTCGAGCACGGTTTCCGTGATCTCGTCGTTGGCGTTCGCGATCACTTCGCCCGTCTCGCCATCGACAACATTCTTTGCCAGCACGCGGCCGAGCAAATAGTCTTCCGGCACCGAGATGAACTTCGTCTTCGCGGCTTCGAGGTCGCGAATATGCTTCGCGTTGATTCGCTTGTCCTTCTGGACAATGACGTTGTTCTCGCGATCCTGGATGTCGAAGCGCGCGACTTCACCACGCAGGCGCTCTGGCACGAATTCCATTTGCGCGCCTTCGCCCATCAGAGCGAAGTTATCGAACACGAAGAAGTGCGCGAGGATCTGTTCCGGCGTCAGGCCGATGGCCTTCAACAGGATCGTCACCGGCATTTTCCGACGACGGTCGACGCGGAAATACAGCACGTCCTTAGGATCGAATTCGAAGTCGAGCCACGAACCACGGTAAGGGATGATACGAGCCGAGAAGAGCAGTTTGCCCGAGCTGTGCGTCTTGCCCTTGTCGTGCTCAAAGAACACCCCTGGCGAACGGTGCAACTGGGACACGATCACACGTTCCGTGCCGTTGATCACGAACGAACCGGTCGGCGTCATGAGCGGCATTTCGCCCATGTAGACTTCCTGTTCCTTCACTTCCTTGACGACCGGCTTGCTCGGCGATTCCTTGTCGAGCAGTACCAGGCGCACCTTGGCGCGCAGAGCTGAGCAATACGTCAGGCCACGCTGCTGGCATTCCTTGATGTTGAATGCAGGCGGCGAAAGCATGTAGCTGACGAACTCGAGACGCGCGAAACCGTTGTGCGAAACGATCGGGAAAACCGACGAAAACGCTGCTTGCAGGCCTTCTGCCTTACGCTGAGTCCCGATGGTCTCGGCTTGCAGAAATGTGCTGAATGATTCAAGCTGGGTTGCCAGCAGGAAGGGAACCTGGTGAACGATGGGGCGCTTCGCGAAACTCTTGCGAATACGCTTCTTCTCGGTGAAGGAATATTGCATACGATCTCCGAATCACTACGGGCGTTGCCGAGGCGGGATACCTCGATGACACGACCCGGTGTTCACCGACTGAGACTCGTCGACCGTCCGGGGAGGACGAACGAGCCTAGAAGCTTGGTGGTTGGCCGCTACCAACCATGGCTGACGGCAGCGGATGCCTATGTTGCCCGCTACCCGACCAAACTTGCCTTCTGCAGTCGCTTCAGAAGACAAAGAAAAGAATCGGCAAAACATTCTCACCGATATTTTTCTTTGGCTTCTGCGGAGACACTCTTACCGAAATCGGTAAGCCGCAACATTGTCCCCACAAAGCACAAAAAGGCCGGCGGTGGAAACCGCCAGCCTTAGCACCGCGCAACATGACTTACTTGATTTCAGCCTTCGCGCCTGCTTCTTCCAACTTCTTCTTCGCTTCTTCAGCAGCAGCCTTCGGTACCGATTCCTTAACTGGCTTCGGTGCGCCGTCAACCAGGTCCTTCGCTTCCTTCAGGCCAAGACCCGTCAGTTCGCGAACAGCCTTAATGACCGACACCTTGTTTGCGCCGATTTCGAGCAGGTTCACGGTGAATTCCGTTTGCTCTTCAACGACAGCAGCAGCACCAGCGGGGCCAGCAACTGCAACTGCTGCAGCCGACACGCCAAATTTTTCTTCGAACGCCTTGACCAACTCGTTCAACTCCAGAACCGACATCGAGCTTACTGCTTCGAGGATGTCATCTTTTGCGATTGCCATTTGAGATACTCCTAAATTGATTTCGGTTACAGCCAGCGATCTAAAAACCTAACTGAGCGCTAGTGAAGTACGTTACGCAGCTGCTTCGGGCTCTGCTTCAGCCGGAGCTTCAGCGCCGCCACCCTTTTGCGCAGCGAGCGCGGCCAGGGCGCGCGCGAAGCCGGCAACAGGTGCTTGCATGACGTACAACAGCTTGGAGAGCAGTTCTTCGCGGCTCGGGATGTTGGCGAGTGCTTGCACAGCCGCCTTGTCCATCACGTTGCCTTCGTAGGAACCGGCCTTGATGATCAACTTGTCATTGGTCTTGCCGAAGTCATTGACGACCTTGGCAGCAGCAATTGCATCTTCAGAGATGCCGTAGATCAGGGGACCAGTCATCTGCTCAGCCAGAGGAGCGAACGGCGTACCTTCAACAGCGCGACGCGCCAACGTGTTTTTCAACACGCGAAGATACACTTGTTGCTCGCGCGCTTTCGCGCGCAGCTTGGTCAGATCGCCAACCGCAATTCCACGATACTCAGCGAGCACCATCGTCTGGGCCTTCGCGACTTGCGCGGCGACTTCAGCGACAACTGCCTGCTTGTCTTCTTTGTTCAGTGGCACGGTTAAACCTCCAAATTCGATGCACCAACTTAGCGCACCGCGTTCAACAACGGCGTCCGACCTGTTAGGAGTATTTCGACCGGCTGGTGCGCGCCTCGCGGTACGCGACAACCGTTTTCAACCACACCCAAAACCGTTCCGGGTTCGCCATCTGCGTTGGCTTGCATTAAGGTCACGCCCACCTGCAGCGCTTCCGCCAACGGTCTTTGACAACCGGTTGCAGGCCAAACTGCGACTCGCAACCGCCCAAAGCCCTTAACGCGGACTCGCTAGAGTCCGCGCATGATTCTTTTACTGCGAAAGCGTTGCGTGATCGACCCGCACGCCGACACCCATGGTGCTCGACAACGCGATCTTGCGCAGGTACACGCCCTTGCTGGTCGCCGGCTTAGCCTTTTGAAGGGCTTCTACCAGTGCCGACAGATTCTGACGCAACGACGCTGCTTCAAACGAAGCACGACCGATGGTTGCGTGAATAATCCCGCCCTTGTCGACGCGGAATTGCACTTGACCGGCCTTGGCGTTACGCACAGCCTGAGCGACGTCAGCCGTAACCGTACCGACCTTCGGATTCGGCATCAGGCCGCGCGGGCCAAGAATCTGACCGAGCGTACCGACAACGCGCATTGTGTCCGGCGAAGCGATCACGACGTCGAAGTTCAAATTGCCAGCCTTGACCTGCTCGGCCAAGTCTTCCATACCGACGATTTCAGCGCCGGCAGCGCGCGCTTGCTCGGCCTTTTCGCCCTGAGCAAACACAGCCACGCGAACCGACTTGCCGGTACCAGCGGGCAACACGACCGAGCCACGAACCACTTGGTCCGACTTCTTCGCATCGATGCCGAGTTGCACAGCCACGTCGATCGATTCGTCGAACTTGGCGCTAGCGCATTCCTTGACGAGCGAAAGCGCATCGTCAACGGGATACAGCTTCATGCGATCAACCTTCGTCGCGAACGCTTGAAGACGCTTAGAAAGCTTAGCCATTTATACGCCCTCCACGGTGATGCCCATTGAGCGGGCGCTGCCTGCGATCGTACGAACCGCCGCGTCCAGATTCGCTGCCGTCAGGTCAGGCATCTTGGTCTTTGCGATTTCTTCAGCTTGAGCGCGCGTGATATTGCCGACCTTGTCAGCATTCGGCTTCGGCGAACCCTTCGCGATACCCGCTGCCTTCTTGATCAGAACGGTAGCCGGCGGCGTCTTCATGATGAACGTGAAGCTCTTGTCCGCGAATGCCGTGATGACCACCGGCACGGGCAGGCCCGGCTCCATCGCTTGAGTCTGCGCGTTAAACGCCTTGCAGAACTCCATGATGTTCAGGCCGCGCTGGCCCAGTGCCGGACCGACCGGCGGCGACGGGTTGGCTTTACCTGCAGGAATCTGCAGCTTGATAAAGCCAATAATTTTCTTTGCCATGTTAAAAACCTCTTCAAAACGCGCAAGCGTTCGGTGAGTGATAACGCGCGTTCGCAAAAACCGCTACTGACGCTCCTCAACAGCCATTAAGCGGACTGTAAGCGCAAATCGCGCACGAGCCGTGAGGCCCGAACGCGACGGTAAAGCGAATGCTTTTAAACCTTTTCTACTTGGCCAAATTCGAGCTCGACGGGTGTAGACCGACCGAAAATCGTCACCGACACGCGGACGCGCGACTTCTCGTAGTTCACTTCCTCGACGTTGCCGTTGAAGTCGGTGAACGGACCGTCCTTCACACGAACCATCTCGCCGACCTCGAAAAGCGTCTTTGGCCGTGGCTTTTCGACGCCTTCCTGCATCTGCGACATGATCTTTTCCACCTCACGGGGAGAGATCGGGCTCGGGCGATTTCGCGCTCCGCCAACAAAGCCGGTCACTTTTGCGGTGTTTTTCACCAAATGCCAGGTCTCGTCCGTCATTTCCATTTCAACAAGCACGTAGCCCGGAAAGAAACGACGCTCGGTCACCGACTTGTGACCGCCCTTCACTTCGACAACTTCTTCGGTGGGAACGAGGATCTGACCAAATTGATCTGTCATGCCGGCGCGTTCGATACGCTCCTGGAGCGCGCGTTGAACGCTTTTCTCCATGCCTGAATAGGCGTGCACCACGTACCAACGCTTTCCGCTCGGTGCTGCTGGTGTATCGCTCATATCATCTCCAACCCAGAATTACCGAGAATATCATCCACTCGATCGACTTATCGCTAAGCCACAAGAAGATGGCCATGATCAGCACAAAGGCAAAGACCACCAACGTGGTCTGCGTAGCTTCCTTGCGGGTTGGCCACACGACCTTGCGGACTTCCTTGTACGAATCTTTGGCAAAGGCGATGAAGCCCTTTCCCGGTGCAGAGAGGAGACCGACCGCGACACCCGCGATCAGGCCGACAGCAAGCGCGGCGCCGCGAACGTACCACTCCTGGCCACCTAGCCAGAAGAAACCCACGAACCCGGCCAAGACCAACAATACACCCGCGGTCAACATCAACTTGTCGCCGGAAGTATTTACAGTTTCGACGGAAGGATTCGCCATAACACCTTAAACAGCGCCTTTAGACGCGAGATTGTGGCAGGGGCAGAGGGAATCGAACCCCCAACCTTCGGTTTTGGAGACCGACGCTCTGCCAGTTGAGCTATGCCCCTAAACCATTTTGGGGCTGGCGACACCGCCAACCCCGAAGTAGCAGATTACCGAGAAATATCTGGCTTTACTCGAGAACCTTTGCAACGACACCAGCGCCAACCGTACGGCCGCCTTCACGGATAGCGAAGCGCAAACCTTCTTCCATCGCGATCGGAGCAATCAGCTTCACCGTGATCGACACGTTGTCGCCCGGCATAACCATTTCCTTGTCCTTCGGCAACTCGATCGAACCCGTTACGTCCGTGGTACGGAAGTAGAACTGCGGGCGATAGTTGTTGAAGAACG
>NZ_JBAUSA010000130.1:0-4283 GCF_049581465.1 Caballeronia sp.
TGGGCTGGATGACCGACGCGTCATCGACGGCGCTCGTGGTGGCAATTCTGCACGTTGGCTCAACCATTGCTGCGAGCCGCACTGCGAGGCAGAGCAAGAGGGGAGCCATGTGTTTATCCGGGCCCTCGCTGACATCATGGCCGGCGAAGAGTTGTTCATCGATTATCTACTCGACATTAAGGGCCGCCGCACCGCGGCTGTCAAAAAGCTGCATGCGTGTCGATGCGGCGCGCTGCATTGCCGCGGAACGATGCTCGCTCCGCGGTAGGTCGGACACTGCTTCCTGCTGTCCGTGCGCGCCTATCCCTGTCCCCATGCGCGATTGCGAACCCCGGGTGTCCGCGGAAAGGGCTGACGGGTCTTCACGTAAAGACGCGTAGGCAAAAAACAGTGCTAATGCGATAAGCCTTATTGCGATAGCACTGTCACCGAGCAGTCCGTTATCCTTCGTATAACCGAGGGCGCATCGATTGGCCGTTGTGGAGCAGGCACGACCGCCTCTTATCGACCCACATCGGCCCTCCACGTTCACCGATAGCGGACGCTCACGAAGGCGTTGGAGTGCGCTGTTGACGATAACAAAGATAGACCGATGCCGTTTCGTCCAATTTAGCCGAGTTACGCTAGGCGGCCCTCGCCGTAACAAGTCGTTGTGCCCATCCGGTTCGGATGTGCCCGTCATCCATTTGAAACTCGACGAGCGCAGACAAAAAACGCTGGCGGAGCGTGCTTTGACCGCTAACCGATAAGCGGTCCACGTCGTACGTCGTTGCCAGCGATTCCCACAGTTCGGTTGGCGTCGGGTTCCAATCCACGTCAACGTCCGCACATGTGAAATCGGAGAAAGATCGCGAAAGCAGCGCTTCCCAACCTTCTTCACTTTGCGTTCTCGGATCACCGAAACGAAGTTGCGCGCCCTCTTCTCTAGCGATCGGTCGAAGTGTGTCTAAATATACCCGCTGTACGGGACCCGACAAAAACGAGCGACCAACAACAAAGGCGATAGTCCCACGGAGCGTCAAGACGCGGCGAATCTCGGAAAAAACCAGATCGATGTCGTCCATTAGCATCAGGGCCATGTGGCTGAGCACGAAGTCGACCGTGCTGGTCCCCACTGATAATTGCTGGGCGCGTTCCCTCAGCAAGGAAACATCAGCGGGCAGCGTAGCACTAGCCGCGTCAAGTTCACCCTGGCTCATGTCAACGCCAACCAGCCGTAAGCCGGACTGTCTTCGGTCCGCAAGCAATCTGAGTAGATGTCCGTCCCCACATGCCATATCGAGGACGGTAATCGGCTTAGGATCGGTCGGAATCAACGAGGCTAAAACGTGGTACGAAGAAGAATACGTCGCGCCATTTGCTTTAGCGGGAAGAGCGCCAAAAGCCACCGTCGTGGACCCCACGATGCGTTGATGAAAATCCTGCAGGTAGCTTTCGACGGCGGAAAGTTCGTTCAAACGTACGCTCCAAATGAATGTCAGATGTCACCGCTTAGCGCGTACAGGCGCACACGGTTGGTTGAATCGACGCGGATTCGCGCTGCCTATAGCCGACTGGGATCGTTCGATTGTCATCGATCTAGGTGGCAAAGTCGAACGTCTCAACATGGCCGACCACCGTCCGACACGCTCCTCGTTCAACGAACGCGATTGCTTGGAACACCATCAGGAATAAATCGGCGGCCGATTCGACCGCGAGCACATTAGAGTTCCATCACAGCGCCCGAATTATCGAAGTAGTAGATGTTTTCGTGCTTGAAACCCCAGCGGCCACCGTGCTGGCTTATGTGAGGTTCAAAGGTGAAGCATGCTACCTCGCCGAGACGGCGATGATTCCCAGCTTCGATATACTGCCGGTCGTCTCTGTGTTGGCAGATGCTGTGGCCAACGTTACCGAGAAAGTCGAGGTTTTCAAATCCTTCCTCACGGATCTGCGCATTGGCGAACTCATACAGATCGTGGAAAGAAGTATCGGGGCGAACGAACGCACGCATTTTCTGATGCAGACGGCTTTCCGTCTCATATCCGGACACGAACTCCGGGGTGCTCGGTACTATGCGTGCGACGCCTTCTTCGATGTAGAACGACCGCGCGCAGTCGCCCCAGATATCCCCACTTCGCGGACTAAGATCGATCGTCACAAGGTTTCTCGAGCCGACAGGTTCCGTGCTGGGCACGTACACCCGCCCCGACAATGAAGCCTTACTACGAGAACCCAATAAAACAAACGCCGGACAGTTGTAGTACCACGTGTCTGGATAACCGCGTTCAGCGAGCATAGCCGCCGCGGCGGTTGCGATCGAAGTCTCCGTGGACTCGGGCGTTATATGTCCAACCAACCGTTGCAATACGTCTTTGGCCGCAGCTTGAACGGGTTTATTCAATGGGATCGGCAAGACAGGCTCCGTGGTTTCGAGGCAGGTTCGACCGTCGATTGTCGGCGATCTAAGCATCCGTGTCGAAGGTCCGTTCCTGGCCCGGGTACTGCCTTATGCGATTGGCACACCTGCTTGCGCCCTGCACGGCTCCGGTCGGCAGCACGCGACCCACTGCGGACGGCCACATTTGTCCAAAGCGGTCGTTCAAACGCCGCCAATGTTTGCCAAGGTACGGCCTCATGACAACGCCGAGGTGCACTCACTGGACACCGTGCAAGAGCGCAAGACGCGACGCGGTCTCTTGGATAGCCAGACATTTTCTTATTGCGGGAAAGCCTACAAAGGCCGCTTCGGGTTGAAAATCCATCCTTCGCGGGCTGCCGGCCGGCCCCGAGGCGCAGCGGGTCGTCCATCAGCTTGATCACTGGCCCCCATGTCGTTTGCTCGGCGGCGTTGTATTGGAAACGCACGACGACGAGCACGTCTTTGCGGATCGCCACCTTCTCGTAGACAATGCGTCATCTGGGCGTCAGACGGGAGGGCGCCACGAAGCCGGACCTGCTTAGCTCACAAGAAAACTTCCATGGCGCACAGTCGGTTTCGTCGTCGCAGCGATTAATCAATACGGGATGTGAATGGCAACTTCTAGCGAAAAATCTTCGGGACAAGCACGTTACGCGTGCTATCCCAGTCTAGTAGACCGGGTCGTGCTCATTACGGGCGGCGCGAGTGGCGTTGGCGCTTCGTTCGTCGAGCACTTCGTTGCGCAAGGCGCACGTGTGGGCTTTCTCGACATCGACACGAACGCGGGAACATCTCTTGCCAAATCGCTCGGTAACGCGCGCCATAAACCGCTCTTCGTCGCCTGCGACGTCACCGACATTCCCGCGTTGCACGCGGCCATCGCCGAAGTGCGGGCAGCATTCGGACCGATCGAGGTGCTCGTGAACAACGCGGCGAACGATCGCCGCCACGCGCTCGCCGACGTTACGCCCGAGTCGTTCGATGCAGGAGTTGCAGTTAACGTGCGGCATCAGTTGTTCGCAGCGCAGGCCGTGGTCGACGATATGAAGGCCGCACGCGCGGGCTCGATCATTAATCTCGGCTCGCATTGCTGGATGCTCAAGAGCAGCCAGTTCCCGGTTTACGCAATGAGCAAGGCGGCCGTACAGGGCCTGACGCGCGGGTTCGCCAAGGACCTCGGCGCGTATGGGATCCGCGTGAACACGCTCGTGCCGGGCTGGGTGTTGACTGAGAAGCAGCGCAACCTGTGGCTCACCGACGAAGGCCGCGAAGAGATACGACGCGGCCAGTGCATCGACGAGGAAATGGAGCCCGGCGATCTCGCGCGCATGGCGCTCTTCCTCGCGGCCGACGATAGCCGCATGATCACGTCGGAGGATGTCATGGTGACGGGTGGCTGGTCGTAATAAGGCCGATTCTCGCCCGGCGGTTTCGCCGATTGACGAGCGGTATTGGCATGGCAACTTCCGAGGAAAGGTTGGCCGATGGTGGAAGCGCGTTCGCGACCTCGCGCAACCAAGCGAGGCCTCGAAGATTGTCGACGATTTCACCCGGATCGTCGACTGACCGCTGATGGCCGATAGCACCAGTTCGATGAACGTGCCGCCGTGAGGATGTTGGAATTCTCAATGGCAGCTTTCCGGCTGTTTGAGCGAACGCGTACTGCCGGCCATGAAGCGACGGTCGCGTGTTCCGCTGGTCGGACATTCAGATGTCCCTTCGAACCATCAAGCGGCCGTTCAACTCGCGATTACGCGATTACGAACGACCGCTCGTGGCCGTTGGGGTGGTTTACCACTGGAGCTAAGAGCATTATTTGACGATGGTGTCGCGGGCGTTTTCGGCTGGGAAAGGCATCGGTGCGACCGATGCCGACTGAGAC
>NZ_JBAUSA010000131.1:0-1682 GCF_049581465.1 Caballeronia sp.
GGATGGTGCAGCACATGGGGTGGCGGCCGGTGTTCTACGTGGTCGGCCTGCCTGGGCTGGCGTTCGGCCTGCTCGCCTGGATTACGCTGCGGGAGCCGAAGCGCGGCGCGGCCGAGGAAGGCGGCGTGATCACTGGCGCGCTGGTGCCCTCACTACGCGAAGTGCTCACGGTGCTGTTGAAAAGTCGGGCATTCGTGCAGATGCTGCTCGGCACCGCGATCGGTGCGTTCGCGCAGTTTGGCATCAACTTGTTTATCCCGGTCTACCTGACGCGCGTCTATGGCATGGGCTATGCCCAGGCCGGTCTTGTCTTCGGCCTCGTGATTGGTATCGGCGGCATCGTCGGCAACTTACTCGGCGGCATGTCAGCCGACTGGGCGAGCAAGATGGACCGTCGCTGGTATGCCTGGGTGCCCGCGCTGGGAACGGCAATTGGTTTTCCGCTCATTGTGGCTGCGTTCATGGTGAACCAGTGGCCGGTCGCCGTCGTGCTGCTCTTGGTCGCCACGATAGCGCTCAACACTTGGAACGGTCCCACCTTCGCGATCGTGCAAGGCATCGTCGAGCCTCGCATGCGCGCCACCGCTTCGGCTTTCGTGTTCCTCCTCATGAATCTCGTCGGCCAGGGGCTCGGCCCGACTGCGGTCGGCTTCCTGAGCGATCGCTTCACTGAACGATTGTTCACGCCGGGCAAGTTCCATCTGGTTTGCGCGGCGACAGGTACGCATGGCATTCATGCTCCGGCACTAGCGCCGCAGGGCCCGTTCGCGGCTGCCTGCCACGACGCGTCGGCTTATGGCATCCGCTACGCGATGCTCGCCGTGAGCGTGGTGCTGATCTGGTCGTCAGTGCACTACTTCCTCGCATCGCGTCACATGCGTCGCGGAAGTTGAACGCAAACAGCTCTGAGCAAACGGGAACAAAACAGGTGAGATTGCCTGCAATATACAAGGAGACAGTAAGATGAAACAGAAGCTGATTGTTGGTGCGGTGGCCGCGGCATTGGCGGGCACAGCGCAGGCGCAAAGCAGCGTGACCCTGTACGGGATCATGGACGACGGCATCACATACGTGAGCAACGCAGGTGGACATTCACTCTGGAAGCTCGATGACGGCATCAACCAGGCATCGCGCTGGGGCTTGCGCGGCGCCGAGGATCTGGGGGGTGGCCTGAAGGCGGTCTTCACGCTCGAAAACGGCTTCTCGCTCAACACTGGCACGGCGAGCCACGGCGGCGCGCTGTTCGGGCGCCGGGCGTTCGTCGGCCTGTCGAGCACGACCTTCGGCACGCTGCTCGCGGGCTACGACTACGATTTCATCTACGACTACGTTTCGTACTACACGAATGTCGCGCAGTTTGCGCCTTCGTACGCGTTCCACGGCGCCTATGACATTGATCGTCTCGCGGGCGAGCCGGTCAGCAACATGGTGCGGTATGAAACGCCGAACTGGCACGGCTTCGGCGCGGGCGTAATGTACGGTTTCAGCAACGTCCCGAACGGTTTCGGCGGCACGCCCACGGGCAACCCGCGCGTGCTCAGTGCGGGCATCAAATACAGCCTGACAGGCACGTTCGACGCGCCGTACTCGATGGCAGCCGTTATCACCAAGACCGACGGCGGCAATGCCGCGCGCGGTGTCGGCACGATGGCCCAGGTCGCACTGAACGCGAAGTCGATCTA
>NZ_JBAUSA010000132.1:0-2092 GCF_049581465.1 Caballeronia sp.
CGCCGGGAGCGGGGTCGTCGAACACGCCATTGTCACAGCCGGTGCCGTCGGTGAACGTCTTGACGACATGCTTCTCCGGCGTGCCGTACAGGACCTTCTTCGCTCCCGCAAACGAGCAATGCCCGTATTCGGCCGCGCAAGGCGTCCAGGATGCGCCGTCGATACTCTCTGCGGTGACCGCGTTGGCGGGCGGTGCGAACGCCTGCGCCGGCGAAGCGGCGTTTGCGTCGTTCTCCCCGCGACAGCCTGTCGCCGTCACGATCGTAACCAGGGCGCAGATCAGTAAGATCCCCGTATGTCTCCCCGCATGTCTACCGGTATCTCGCGCCCATGTGCGGCTTGCGTGTAGCGCTTTCGCTACGGTATTTTTTCCCGCTATCGCGTTTTTCATCACACTCCAGAACCGAATGTCGTGCAAGGCAGCACCGGCAAAATGCCGTTCACAGGGCCGTTTGTGTCGCTCGAAGGGACGACGCCCACGCTAGTGCTACGCGAATGAAACGTTTTCCATCGGCGCGTCAGTAATCCGCACGACAAAAGCAAAAACTTCTCCCTTTCAGATGCCGCAGTGCAGCACCGGAACGAATTCGTCTTGCGCCAAGGCTGCGGGTCAGGCCGCCAAGGCCGTGCGGCGCGCGGCGAGTAGCGCTGAGAATAGGGGAGGCTCAGCGAACTTGCCAGCCCTCGGGATAGACCTTGTCGGATGCTAACTGCATCGACCGGACCCGCCGCGAAAGGCTGGCGGCAGAGCGCGACAATCTGGCCGATCCGGCGCGATGCGCGGCGCCTCCCAAGCGCGAGTAATCACGTAACTTTTCTGTATCAAAACGCAACAGGCGCCAAGGGTGTTGCTCGCAGCGTACGGATCGTGGCAAGGCGCAGCTGACAGGATGGGTTCCGGCCGCCGCAAACACTAGACCAGTGGTACGAAAATGGTTGCGCACAATCGGCCGATGACGCCAGCGAATCGACCTTTTGCGCCGTGTTCGGCAAATCCGTGTGCGGGCTTGCCGCATTTCGGGTCACGCAAAGGCGTTCTATTAGCTTGAGTGGCGGGCCTTCGTGAAGGGTACGCTAATTAATAAAATGCTTTCTTTCTGATTTGCCGTCGTTCGACAGACGAAACTATTTCGTTTCCTTATTGAAACGTCGATTCGATGAATTACAAAAAAATATAATCGTATGTGCGCTACCCAACATTCGCAAAATATGTTGCTTATAGATCAAATGCGTTAAACCCGACGTTTTACTACTTGAGTTTTAAAGCGATGTGTTTTTTTCGTGTTGGCTATTGAACATAAAACCGTAATATTCTTATAGGGATTCAATTCAAGCTCCCGTCACCGTGTTTCAGTAACGAAACATTTTCGTCTTTCTGCTCCCGCGATGTACTTCCCTGCGTTTGCAAACAAAAAGCGGGGACCCTTGCCACGCATGGCTTTCAAAAGCCGTGTGAAGCTTGATTTGTATGACGTTCAGAGCGTTTGGCATGCATGTCCGATATGACCTATCCGATCGTCTTGGCATTCGTCTTGCAATGAAACGGCGGTCGGATTGGCAATGTCGGGCTAATCATTTTTACCGAAAAACGTAGCCGCGGAATCTAGAATTTAATGAATGATCGGCACCGCACGCAGTTAAATGTATTTGATTGGCGGCGCTGGAGTTTTTACGCCAACATCTCGCTATATTCCGTCACGGCAAGATAAACAAATCCGAGGGTGTCTATGATGCACCGCAATAGCAACCCAATATTCGGCCAAGCCGGATTCACCAAGTTTGCAGGGGAGCGCCATGCCATACGCCAGTCTTGAACCCGCGGTAATGGGATGGTTGCAGCCCGCAGCACGAAGCACGCAGGTGGAAGTTCGCCGGATCGCGATTTTGTTGTTCGACGGCTTTTCCCTGCTCGGCGCCGGCATCGTCGCGGAAGTTTTTCACGTCGCGAACGAACTGGCGGTATCGAAGGCGCGTAGTGACTGGACCTACGACGTGCGCTTCCTGTCGGTCGAGGGCGGCAACGTCGCGTGCTCGTCGCTGGTTCGTGTCTGGACCGACGGACTCGACGCGCGGCACTACGGCGGCTTCGACG
>NZ_JBAUSA010000133.1:0-8126 GCF_049581465.1 Caballeronia sp.
GAACATGATAGGAGCAACCATGGTTCTCAAACACTTCCGGAGGGTGTCGAACCATACCGTCCACGGGCCGACCGGAAGTGGACACATTCAATATCCAATCACTGGAGGAACAGCATGGCCAAGATCAACCGCGTCATGGTAGGTGAGTCGCTAGTCGGCGACGGCAACGAAGTCGCGCATATCGACTTGCTGATTGGACCGCGCGGTTCCGCTGTCGAAACCGCGTTCTGCCACGCCCTGACCAATAACAAGGACGGATTCACGTCGCTGCTGGCGGTTGTCGCGCCCAATCTCATCACCCGCCCGAACACGGTGATGTTCAATAAGGTGACGATCAAGGGTGCTAAGCAGGCGGTCCAGATGTTCGGTCCCGCGCAGCATGCCGTCGCGCTCGCTGTCGCGGATAGCGTTGAAGACGGCACCATCCCGCAGGACGAAGCCGACGACGTTTTCGTCTGCGTGGGCGTATTCATTCACTGGGAAGCCGACGACGACAAGAAGATCCAGGAATACAACTACAAGGCAACCCGCGAAGCGATCCAGCGCGCTGTCGCCGGCGAACCGAGCGCGGCTGACGTGGTCGCGAAGAAAGCCAGCGTCTCGCATCCGTTCGCTGCGAACTGAGGCACAGCGCGTTCTTTGTGGCGCGGCTTTATGGCATGGCTTCATACAGTGTCAAAACCGGGCAGGTCTGGACGAGGCCGCAGGCATCATCCGTATGTACTTTGGCGCGGCCCGCCCACTTTTCATTCAACCGATGAATAGCGCTTTTGAGAGAGGCTCTGGCATGACTTCGAGATGTCGCACGCGGCTGCTGATTGCCTGCCTCGTGCTTGCTCCATCGCTCGCTGCGACGCTTGCATTCGCGGAGGACCCGGCAACCACTCCGGCTGTTCCAGCCGCTGCCAATCCGGCACAAGGCCACGACTATCCCACCCAGGGCCGCGTGGAATACGTTCTCGGTTGCATGGATGACAACGGTCACGACTTCGCGAATGTGTACAAGTGCTCGTGCGCGATCGACCACATTGCGGCGGTTCTTCCGTACGACGATTACGTCGAGCAAATGACGTTCTCGAAATATTCGACGCTCGGCGGCGAGGGTGGCAACGAGTTCCGTGTAGATCGGGCCAAAGCCCAGACGAAAAATTTTCGCGCTATTCAGGCCGAAGCTTTTCACGCGTGCGGCGTGACGAAATCCGCCGCCGCGACCAAGTGAACCGCCAAGCACGGGAACAGTCTTTGCTTACCGCGCGCCCGTTTTTTCCGATGCTGGGACTATGCTGCGGGAACTTTTTTCCGACCTATTAAGTGTACTGACCATTAATTGGGAATCAGCCCTTTCCCAAGGAACGCGCAAGTCACGCCCTGCGCGCGCACTGGCTCGCGCGCGCGCGTGCGTTCGATCAAAACCCCCACCGATTCCACATCGGCAAACTTGGCGGGCTTGGCAAGGGACACCCGAACCCAATGCGCTCCGAAATCTGCAATCACCATCTGAGCAATTTTCTCGGCAAGACGTTCGAGCAACTGCACGCCGTGCGTTGCCAGCAGCCCATGCAGCGCGTCGTGAACCGCTGCGTAATTCACCGTGTCCTCGATACGATCCGTCGCGCAGGCCCGGATGGACGGCACGCCGATCGTAAGACTGATGCGCACGGGCTGCGGGTCCCGCAGTTCGCTCACGTCAATACCGATCACGGTTAGCCCGGTGAAACCCTCAATATAGACAAGGTCCATGGGCGCGCCGGCAGCGACTTGTGGCGAGGTACCGACGCCATGGTGGGCAATCACACCCGCCTGCGCGCCCTGCCGTGTGCCCGGCGAAGTGCACGTTTGTCGAACCGCCTCGAAAAGCTCCATGAATAGTCTCCGTTGTCAAATGCTGCGAATGCCGCAATAGAAAGCAAAAAACGGGCGCAGTGGCTAACACTAACGCGACTACTTATTGAACCCGAGCGTCATCAGATGTAAAGTTCCGCGAAAGCATGGTCTGTTTAAAAAATATCAATACGTACTGCTTCGCGCACATGCGGGCACGAAAACGCAGCGCGGGGAAACACCATAGATACGGCGCCGCAGTAGCCCGCGAACTCTCGCGGGCGCGAAGCGGACGCCCCGGAGACAAGCCCCATGTCGTCGTTGCTTGCGGACAGTAACCTGCACATCCGGGAAGTACTGAACATCGTCAATAACCAGTCGCCGAGCCGCCCCACAAGCGATTCAGTCGCTCAGTCGTGGACGCGTTGTCTGACCGAGTTCCGCCTGGATCCCGCACGATTTGTGATGCCGCCGGTGCTGACCCAGCAGGAACTTACAACGCGGCGCGAAGCGGCCAGCGACCTGATCGCGTCCGCGAAACTTGAGATGACCACGCTTTACCAGCAGCTTGCCGACCCGGAACTCGCGGTAGTACTCGTCGATGCGGACGGCGTGATCGTGCATCAGGTCGCCTCGGTGCCGTTCGGCGAAGCGATAGCCGCCGACGGGCTGCGCGTTGGCGCCTTATGGAGCGAACGCGAAGCCGGCACCAACGGCATGGGAACCTGCCTCGCCGAACGTGAGTGCATAACGGTTTATCAGCATGAGCATTTCTATCCGCGCTATACGTCCCTGACATGCTCGGCCGCGCCCATCTACAACGATCGCGGCGAAGTGGCCGGGGTGCTCGACGTAACCAGCCGTTCCAAGCTGCTGCAACAGCACTCGCTGGTGCTGGTGGGCATGTCGAGGCAAATGATCGAAAATCGCCTGATCGATGCGCGATTCCGCCACGCGAACATGATCCACTTTCATAGCCGGCCTGAGTTTGTTGGCACGCTACATGCTGGCAAGCTCGCCGTCAGCGACGACGGCGTCGTGCTCGCAGCCAGCCGCAGCGCGCTGTTCCAGCTCGACTTCCGCTCGCATGCCGAATTGTGCGGCAAGCGAATTGAACAAGCGTTCAACGTGTCGCTCGAGGATATGATCGCGCGCAGCATCCGCGGCTCGTTTCACCCGGTGACCGTCTATAGCGCGAACGCGAACAGCCGCTTCTTCCTGATCGCCCAGACGCCGCGCGATGCAGCGATCAGCGTGACCCGCATCTTCATGAACGATCCGACGAGCCGCGCATTGTCCAGACCTGTGCGAACGGCCACAGACTCGCCAGGTCAGGCCGGGCGGCTCGAGAAGCTCGCGCACCTGGAATTCGGCGATCCGCGCATGGCGTCGCAAATCCAGCTCGCGGTGCGCGTGATCCAGCGCAAGATCCCGATCATCGTGCGCGGCCAGACCGGCACCGGCAAGGAAGTCTTTGCCAACGCACTCCATAGCATCAGCCCGAATAACGCCGGGAGCTTCGTTGCGGTGAACTGCGCGTCGTTGCCGGAGAACCTCATAGAGAGTGAATTGTTCGGCTATCGCGCCGGGGCATTCACCGGGGCGCAGCGCGAAGGACGACGCGGCAAGATCGTGCAGGCGAATGGAGGCACGCTGTTTCTCGATGAAATCGGCGATATGCCGATGGCGTTGCAAGCGCGCCTCCTGCGCGTGCTTGAGGAGCATGAAGTCACCCCGCTCGGCGCAGAAATCACGGTCAAGGTGGATTTCCAGTTGATCAGCGCAAGCCACCGCAACCTGCTGGAGCTCGTGCAGACCGGCGTGTTCCGCGAAGATTTGTATTACCGGCTCAACGGTATCGAGATCAACTTGCCGCCGCTGCGCGAGCGGGCCGACGCGCTCGCGTTGATTCACCATCTGCTCGCCAGTGAATCAGACGAGCCGCCGTCGCTTAGCGCCGAGGCACGACATGCGCTGTTGACCTACGCCTGGCCGGGCAACATCCGCCAGTTGCGCCACGTGCTGCAAATGGCGATAGCGTTATGCGACGGCCCGGAGATCGACTGCTCGCATCTGCCGGTCGAGATCGTGCAATACGCGGGCGCAACACCGGCCGCGCGCCTGGCGCTTGCCACCGGCATGAGCGGCACGCCTGTACCCGGTCCTTTCTCGCATGGCGCCGACGAAGCCGATACCTCCGAGCTCAACGCGATCCAGGTCAAGGAGCGCGAGACCGTGCTGGAGCTACTCGATGAACATCGCTGGAATGTCAGCAGCGTTGCCAAGGGACTCGGTATCAGCCGCAACACTCTGTACCGGAAGATGCATCGCTTGCATATCCGGTTGTCGCATGACGGGGCCTGCACGCCGCCGAACTCATGAGCGCGCCGTCGGGTTCCCATCCAGGTTCAGGTTCAGGTTCAGGTTCGCCCTCCCCCGCTCGCAGGCTTGACCAGTTCAAGCCCGATGCGGGGTTTGCGTGGTGCGTGACGGGGTCGGGGCACATGATCGAGGAATCCATCGAGCTTGCGCGCAGGCTGCCGGCCGTGGACTTGTTCCTGTCGTCGGCGGGAGAGGAAGTCCTGCCGCTTTATGGATGGCCGCTGCCGAAGTTGCGCGAGCATTTTCGGGTGTTGCGCGACAACAGTGCTAGCGGGGTGCCTGTCGGCATGCTTTATGAGGGCAAATACCATACGGTCGTGATCGCGCCGGCGACGAGCAACACCGTCGCCAAGTGTGTTCTTGGGATTTCCGACACGCTGCCCACCAACTTGTTCGCGCAGGCCGGCAAGCAATGCATACCGGGCATTGTTTTCGCATGTGACACCGCGCCGAGCGTGATCACCCAGAGCCCGCACGAATGGGTCGAGGTGCGTCCCCGCAGCGTCGAACTCAGGCATGTGGAGCAACTGGCGCTGATCGAATACACGACGGTGGCGCGCTCGCTCGATGACTTAAGGGCGGCGCTCGATCAACGGCTGTCGACCCTCGGGCTCGCATGGATCACATCGTCTTCCTGACTGGCAGGTTGGCCGAGCGCAGCCTGCAACAGGTGCTCGAGGGCATGGCGCCCACGCCGTTCACCTGGGAAATCCGCGAGATCGGGCTTCAAGTAGCGGCGTTGATGACAGCCGACATGATTCGCCGGCGCGTGGCCGCGCCGCTTGCCGCCACGCGGATGATCGTACCCGGGCGATGCCGGGGCGATCTCGACGCGTTGAGCCGGCATTTCGAAGTGCCGGTGGAACGGGGGCCGGAAGAGGTCAAGGACTTACCGCAGTTCTTTGGACGCGAGGCGCACCACTTCGACCTGTCGCGGTACGAGACAGAGATTTTCGCGGAAATCGTCGATGCCCCGCGGCTCGATGTTGACGGTATCGTGGCGCGCGCTGGCGAGTATGCGGCTCAGGGTGCTGATGTGATCGACCTTGGCTGCCTGCCTGAAACACCTTTCGCGCATTTGGAAGACGCGGTGCGTGCGCTAAAGGCGCGCGGGTATCGCGTGAGCGTGGATTCAATGCGGTCCGAGGAACTCGTGCGGGGTGGCCGGGCGGGCGCGGATTATCTGATGAGTCTTAATCTGGATACCTTATGGATCGCCGACGAGGTTCCATCCGTGCCGATCCTGGTTGCACGGGAGCCGGGCGATCCGGCCTCGCTCGATGCTGCGATCGATGCACTTCTGGCCCGCAACCGGCCATTTCTTGCCGATCCGATTCTCGATCCGATCCCGTTTGGGCTTGCCGCATCGATCGCGCGTTATGTCGGGTTGCGGGCGCGCTATCCGGAGATCGGCATCATGATGGGCATTGGCAATGTAACTGAGTTGACCGAAGCCGATACGAGCGGGATCAATGCGGTGTTGCTTGGCATGGCGGCCGAGCTGCGGGTGAACGCGGTGCTGACTACGTCCGTGAGTTTGCATGCGCGACGCGCGGTCAAGGAGGCGGACGTCGCGCGGCGGATCATGCATGTGGCGCGCGAGGCGCAGGTCTTGCCGAAGGGCATTTGCAGCGACTTGTCGGCGTTGCACGCGAAGCGGCCTTTCCCGTATGACGCGGCGGAAATTGCGCTGTTTGCGCAGGCGGTGCGGGACCCGAATTTCCGGGTTCAGGTGGCGGCTGATGGCATTCATGTTTATAACCGCGACGGGCATGCCGTGGAGGGAGATCCCTTCGCACTTTATCCGGGGCTTGGGGTGCAAGCCGATGGAGGGCATGCGTTTTATATGGGTGTGCAGCTGGCTCGCGCCGAGATTGCCTGGAAACTGGGTAAGCGCTTCGATCAGGATCAGGCGCTGGACTGGGGATGTCAGGTGGAGGCGGAGAAATCCACTTTGGATCTTGACAACTGGGCGCCGCCGGGGAGTACGCGCAAGCGCTAGTGAGTAGGTCATTCGCTAGCGCTTGAATTGCAAGCTTGGGTTTTGATGAGTGGATGGTTGAGTGAAGGGTTGCCAGGTTCTGCGGTTAGTGGTTTGGGTCGTTGCTGGGTTGCTCCTTTCAAGCTTAGTGGTTTGCCTAAGTCTTCTTTTGATCAGTACAACCAATCTCGTAAAAAATCGGTAACACGTGATTCATCGAAGAGGCCACTCAACCCTTGCTCAGAAAAATCCGATTTTTCACTTGCGACCATTTATTACCAAAAGCGCTTTCCTCTTTGCGTAAGTTCAACGAACATCCACCAGTTTGACTGTTCATCGAAACAACGAGCGCGAACGTTCCGCGTATTGCGTCGGCATAAGGCTTTCAAAACGACGCAGACGGTGACTTTGCGCGACGGATCGAAGGTCTTAAAAGATGGCAGAAACCGACCAGAAAGCGGGATTTTTGAACTATGGCCTATCGCAAGACCATCGAAGACATGAGAGCGCTTGCTGCGCGAAAAAAAGGGCAGTGTCTCTCGCTGGAATATCGCGGGATGGAGGCAAAACTGCTGTGGCGTTGCGATAGCGGGCATGAATGGCAAGCCATACCCGAGCAGATCCAACAGGGAAGTTGGTGCCCACAGTGTGCAATCCTGAAGATGCGCGACACGCTCGAGCGTATGCGCGAGATTGCCCAAGAACGTGGCGGACGATGCGTGTCGACGGAATACATCAACACCAATACGGCACTCCTCTGGGAGTGTGCCAACGGGCATCAGTGGAAGGCACAACCCGCGAGTATCAAACGGCCCAGAGCATCTTGGTGTCCGGTTTGCGCAAAAGACAGCAGCAGAAAACACACTTTGGCGTGGGCACACGGCCTAGCCGAAAAGCATGGCGGCAAATGCCTCTCAAAACAATACAAGGGTACGACTGTCCCTTTGGAATGGTGCTGTGACAAAGGACATAAGTGGACAACAACAGCCGGGGCCATTGATGCGGGGAAATGGTGCAGACAGTGCTACAACGACAGCAGGCGTTTTAGCTTGGCAGACGCGCAGGCACTGGCAGAAAAGCATAAAGGACACTGCGTTTCGAAACGCTATACCGATGCGAAAACCACCTTGCTTTGGAAATGCGAGAAGGGGCATCGCTGGCGTGCCAGGCTCACTACCATTTACAGGAGCTGGTGTCCGACGTGTGCATTTGATCGCAAGCGTCTAGGTGTGGAAAAGATGCACGAGATTGCGGCCGCGCATGGAGGCGTGTGTTTGTCTCAGGAATATACCAACGGCCATGCGTTATTGCAGTGGCGATGCCAGAAGGGACATGTCTGGCTCGCCCGGCCCGACAAGATCATGAGCGGTCACTGGTGTCGAACCTGCGCCATAGACCGCACACGCCTGGGTATTGAAACGATGCGTCAGACGGCTGCCATGCGAGGTGGTAAGTGTTTGTCTGACACCTATGTCAACCTTCTAACGCCGCTGCAATGGCAATGTATTGAAGGCCACACTTGGACCGGGAAACCTGACTCTATCCGCCGCGGTCACTGGTGCCCTGTCTGTCGACACAAGGAAGTGGCAGAGAATGCCAAGATCCGGCGCACGCGGAAAAAGACAAGATTCAGGGTTCCAATTCTGATCTGAAGTCGGCAGTGGCACCCACGAGGTGCGAGCGCACTTGCGCTAAATAAAGTGACGCGCCTGGGCGGATTGAACCTCCTGGCGCCGGATGTCGGCGTGGTCACGCACGCGCCGGGGCATGAACATCGATCGCTTGCTCGCGTACCGACAGCGCGTCGCGGCACGTCATCTGGTCGCGCAACCAGTGCCGCCCAGAGGTTGTCCCGGTCACCTCCAGCATTGAGCAGCGAGTGTTTTGCTAATTGCTCTCCGCAGAAAACCTGTGCCACCCTGCTTATCGAGGGCGCTTACCC
>NZ_JBAUSA010000134.1:0-2034 GCF_049581465.1 Caballeronia sp.
ACTCGCGGCCTTGGGAGACCAGGAAATCGACGCCCATATCCTTGGCCCGCGCCGCATCTTCCGCGTTACCCACGGTCCAGAACACCAGTCCGCCGGCGTCCTTGATGATACGAATGTAGGGCGCGAGATCACCCTGCCACATGGAGAACACGCGCACGCCCGCTTCCAGTGCAGCGGCAAGCCGCTTGCGCTGGTCCACGACCAGCGTCAGGTTCGCACCAAACCGGCCCTTGGCGACGCGGTTGATTTTTGCCAGCTCCTCGCTGACGTTCTCTTCGGGCATATGCATGAGGGCCGCGAAGCCGAAGCTACCGCTGTTCGCCATGGCGGCGAGAAATTCCGCGCTGGTGCCTCGCCCGAGGGGACCAGCCACGACGGGAACGCACAAGTCGAGTGCTTTGGTTAGTGCTGTTTCAAAAGGCATGTCAGCTTTCCTTGATGAATCGGTTTACCGAAACCGGACATCTGAGGTTAGCCTGATCGATCTATTCAGTCAATATCGTTTAACTATAGAAATATCGATTTATTGTTTTTGGTCGATTATCCTAGACGGAAGCTCAACGCTAACAAAAAAGGAAAGTTCATGCTAGTTGATATCCGCCGATACACTGTCGTCCCAGGCAAGCTGAAAGCCTATCTGGAGGTCTATGAAGCCTATGGTTTGCCCGTTCAGCGCCGTCATGTAGGCGACCCGCTTGGATACTTCATCTCCGAGGTGGGCGAGCTCAATCAGGTGGTCCATCTATGGGGATACGAAGACGCTGCCGATCGTCAGCGCCGTCGCGCTGAGATGGAAAAGGATCCCGAATGGGTTGAATACAAAAAGAAGACTGCGACGGGGCAATACATCCAGCGTCAGGAAAATCAACTGGTTGTCTCGGCGCCCTGGTCGAAGCTTTAAAAAGCATCCCGGAGCCACGCTGACAACGCGGCCTCAACTGTGATTTGATAATGGGTGAAACGCATGGATCGGATGGCCAGTCTCACCGCTTTTGTCCGCGTCGTCGAGAGCGGCGGCTTTACTGCGGCGGCCCGGCGCCTCGACCTGTCGATAACGACGATCAGCAATCACGTCCAGGCTCTGGAAGACAGCCTCGGTGTGCGTCTGTTGAATCGCACCACACGCCGCGTGAATCTGACTGAGATCGGCCGCGAGTATTACGAACGCTGCTCGCAGATCTTGCAGGAACTGGCCGAAGCGGACGAGATCACCAGTGCATCCCAGGTGACGCCGCGCGGCCGGCTGCGGCTGCGTTGCCACCAGGCTCTGGACCGCTTCATCGCACCCGTCGCTGCCCGCTTTTCCGGCGCTTACCCTGACGTCTCGCTAGATTTCCAGATCGACGACGTGATCGATCCCGTACGAGGCGGGGAGGAATTCGACCTGTCGATCATGCCGGCATCGCCGCCGGATTCGACCTTGGTCAGAAGGACGCTGGCGAAATGGCGCTTTGTCTTGTGCTGTGCGCCCGCTTACCTCGAAACGCATCCCGCGCCTCTCAGCCCAGCCGACCTCGCGGATCATAACTGCCTGATTTACGCCTATGCGATCTTCGGCAACGAGTTCCGTTTCGTCGATTCGGCGGGCCATGTGATGAGCATGCGTGTATCGGGCAATCTGGTCACTGCCAGCATTTCCGTCATGCGCGCGGCCGCCACTGCAGGGCTCGGATTGTGGCTGTGCCCGGAGTTTCTCGTGGCGGGAATGCTTGCTTCCGGCGAACTGGTGCCGCTGCTGCCCAACTACCGAACCGAGGAGTTGGAGATCGTCGCGCTCTATCCTCATCGGCGCCAACTGAGCACCAAGGTGCGGCTGCTCCTCGATATGCTGGTCGAGCATTTCGCTCACGAGCAGCGCTGGCTCGACGCCTTGCCTATCCGGTGAGACGGGCGTAGTCGCGTGCCGTCCGCGCCCGGCTGGCGGAGCCTCGACACGGGCAGGCACGGGTGGAACATCGTCCGGCATCAGCGAGGCCATCCTGGCGGCAGCAAGCGGCCAACTCGCGGCCGCGTAGCTGTCACGCAGGGCTGCAT
>NZ_JBAUSA010000135.1:0-2977 GCF_049581465.1 Caballeronia sp.
CACTGGGTGCACCGTCTGGTGCGACGCTTCACGAGCAAAGGCAGGATCATTGCCACCAGTTCGATACGGGGCTATCTGATGCTCTACGCAGTCTCGCGCATGCGCTGCTGGCGCCGTAAAACGCTGCGCTACGAATTGGAGAACGCGCGTATCGAACACTGGCTTACGCAGGTGACTGAGACCGCAAAGCGCAACCCGGCCCTTGCGCTCGAACTCGCGCAGTGCCAGCGACTCGTCAAGGGCTACAGCGACACGCACGCACGCGGGCTGAAGAACTACCAGACCCTGATGGCAGCCGTGGCACGCGCGGGCGCCTCGCTCGCGCCGGCCACGCTGCGCGAGTTGCGTGAGGCCGCATTGGCCGATGAGCACGGAAAGAAGCTGCAGCAAGCGCTGATAAGGCATGCGCTCGCATAATCGGTAGGGTGCGGCGGCGGGTCGGACGACTACTTCGAAATTGGAGACGCGGGACGATTTCACATGTGGCGGCCGTGAGGCACCAGCGCATGGTTGCGCGCTCAGGTGGGCGGACGGTGGAGGTCGATCAGCAGGCGCAGCGTCGCCTTGAGCTCCTCGGCTTTCTCTTTGCCGAGCGGCGCCAGCACTTGTTCCTCGTGTGCCTTGGCTTGCTCGATGAGGGCCAGCACGAGCTTCTGCCCTCGCGGCGTGATGCGAATGAGGGTGATACGCCGGTCGGTTTCATGGGGGACGCGCTTGACATAGCCCTGTGCTTCCATGCGGTCGAGCAGCCGCGTGACGGTCGGTTGCTTGGTCACGGAAACCTGTGCCAGGCGACCGATGCTGATGGGCTCGCTGTTGGACAACGTGGACAGCACGCGCCAGTCGGAGACTTCGAAGCCGTTGGCCTGGACAATGACATGGAATTCGCCAGAGATGAGCTCGCTGACCTGCGCCAGCAGCGCGGGCGTGTAGCTGTCAACGAAGGGCGTTTCCTTGGGCTTGTTCGGACGATGGGGATTCACGGCTGACTGTCTCGGTAGCTTGAAATGCCGCAACATACCATGCGGTGACGTATCAGGGATTGAACGTATGATCTCACATAAGCTTTCGGGTGCTCGCTTTTGTTATCCTGATTTATGTTGTGTAGTGCGAATTATAATGAAATAGCGAAAAATTATTTGAAACGGGTTAACCATGATTTTGAAAATATTTTTATCTGAAAGATAATGTTTCATGCCCGTGCCACGATAAGGTACGGTATGCGGGCTGCGCGGCTGGCAATTGCCAAAAAAGAATCGGTGACAGGACAAGAGGGAGAGGGGACATTATGGGCAGCCTTGAACAGATGGTCGCGGACCTGGCGAGCGGCCGGGTGCGTGTGGTGGATCTGACGCAGACGCTATCGCCGGAGTTTCCGGCCCTGCATCTGCCGCCAGAATTCGGGCAGGTGTGGGCGTTCAAAATGGAGCGCATCAGCCAGTACGACGAGAAGGGTCCGGGTTGGTACTGGAACAACTTTTCGTGCGGCGAGCACACGGGCACGCATTTCGATGCGCCGGTCCACTGGATCAGCGGACGCGACCACGCGCACAACTCGGTGGACACGATCGAGGTAAAAAACTTCATCGCACCGGCGGTGGTGTTGGATGCGAGCGAGCAGGTGGCGGCCAATGCAGACTGGCTGCTGACGGAGGAATTCCTTGAGCGGTGGGAGACGCAGCACGGCCGGATTCCGGCGGGCGCATGGGTGCTGCTGCGCACGGACTGGTCAAAGCGCAGCGATCCGGCGCAGTTCCTGAACCTGCGTGAGGACGGCGCACACACGCCGGGGCCGACGCAGGAGGCGGTGGAGTGGCTGATCCATGAGCGTCAGGTGCACGGCTTCGGGGTGGAGACGATCAATACGGATGCGGGGCAGTCGTACGGGTGGCCGGTGCCGTACCCGTGCCATACGCTGATGCATGGGGCAAACCGTTATGGGCTGCAGTGCCTGAAAAACCTGGACCAGTTGCCAGCCACGGGGGCGGTGATCGTCTCGGCGCCGCTGAAGATCCAGGGTGGCTCCGGCAGCCCGCTGCGCGTGTTGGCGCTGGTGCAGGAATAAGGCAGATGTTCCTGCCAGGGCCAAACAGATTTTCATGCTGAATCGCGCGTTATCGGCGAACGAATGCCTGCGGCTTGGGATTCGTGGACCAGGTGTATCCAGCGGACCAACCCGCGCGTGCTGTGGACAGCTTGGCCCGGGAATTCGCTATCAGGCCCACGTCAACTTATGGCTGCGTCTTCCGGGTTCAACGGTAATCGGCCCACAAGTTGACATTCAGGATCCGCCTGAGAGACTAACTTTAATATTTGCGATTCTGGCCCTGATACTGATAAAGATTCGAACAAACAATCTGTATATACAAATCGAAGGTAGCAGGAAGGTCGATCCTGTAGTCATCTTCAGGCAATAATCCCCGTCGCCTATCAGACGTGCGACCTCCGCCGAGATGGCGGAGAGCCGGCGCCAATGTTCTTGCGTAGGTGTTTGCCCGGGTCGCTGCGAGAAGTTCTTGAAGTAGCAGGCAACGCGGTTTATCGTCAAATCCTGTCTATACAACCATGCGACGCGGGCGGTACCGGCGTCCGCAATACATCGCAGGTTTAGGGCGATTGAGCTTTGTTCTGTTGAATTGCAATACTGTTGCAGTCGCAAATTACTTTGGAGAACCAATGTCTTCCACCGATCATTTGCAGGGTGCGTGTGTGTGGGATGGCGTCGAAATGCAAGCAGACGCGCGATGGGTCAAGACGTTTCCTCCGGCCGTATTGGACGAGATTGATGCCGCGATCGACAAGTTGGGCAATGTCGACTGGAGCGAAGTCAGCCGCGATAACTTCCCGTTGCCAGGCGCTGATGCGTTTTTCGATGACGTGCGCGAGGAATTGGAGAACGGCTCCGGGATGGTGAAAATACAGGGACTCGATGTCAGTCGTTATAGCCCGGAACAGTTGCGGCGCATATGGTATGCAT
>NZ_JBAUSA010000136.1:0-2849 GCF_049581465.1 Caballeronia sp.
GTGGTGGCTGGGGTGGCGGCCACTCCCACGACGGCCACTTCCACGACGGCCACTTCCACGGAGGCTGCTGCCACGTGGCGGTCGGCTTCTTTTTCGGCCCGGGCTTCGTCTATGGCTACCCGTTCTACCCCTATCCATATTCGTACTACTACCCCTACTGGCCTGTGACGGCCAGCGCATACCCGGCCGAGGCGACCCAGTACGTCGAGCAAGGGCAGGATGGGCAGCCGGAATCGGGCAGCGGCGTCGCGTCGCAAGCGGCCTACTACTATCACTGCGCGAGACCGGAAGGCTATTACCCGTATGTCAAGGCGTGTCCCGGCGGATGGGAGCGGGTGCCGACGAAACCGCCAGACGGTTGAGCGTCGAACGAACGACACGGCGGTTGCTTCGGGTCGCCGAAATCCTTTGCCGAGCACCTCCATTCACCACACGGCAGACGTCGAGCCGATCGGGTCCGCGAGCGTGAGCGTTGCCGATCGGATGAATCCCGCCGAGCTTCATGCCCGTGTTGATCTCCTCAACGCTCGCCACGCCCTCGGCCAGCACGAAGGACGGCTCGTTGATCATTGACACCAGGATCCTGGTTGTTCGGCGTGCGTCGTTCAGTAACCGCCGCCTGATGAATTGGTTGTGGTTGAACTGCTAGACGCACCGTTGCCGCCTTGATTCATATCACCGCCCGCGGCCGCGGATCCTGAAACTGCGGCCATTCCGAGGCAAACGAGACACGCAAGAACCATCCAAAGCCGCTTCATGGTCATTCCTCCTGGGGAAGCTCGCAGGAAATCCCGCGAAGGGATATCCAGCAAGACATTAACCGCGCTATTGCCGAAGATGCTGAACTGCCGGTGCATGGCGGACGCGTCGCGCGGTTCATCGCGAACGCAGGCGTCGACATAGTCATAAACGTGGCGCTCCGACACCTTATTCCCCATGCGTAACAATGTGGTGCTGGGCGGACTCGCGCTCAGGACCGCGCTATATCCGGACACTCCCCGATTTTCTAACGCCTCAGGATCATGGAAGCTAGTTGTCCGCCGTGGGGACTTAACGGGTCCATCCTCAAGGCAATGTCAGTGACCGAAACTGGCCCGAACCCGGTCCGATGTTGAACTGACGGAGTGAGTCGCCATTGATCGATCCACGTCGGGCAGCAATCGGACCCTTCCCAGTCGATCGGAGCTAATTCTCCGACGTCGGTTGCGACCTCATGACCGGACAGTCTGCGGATCGCAATCCTCGCCAGTAATGTATGCAGTCAGCTTCCGGCCGTTCGCGCATTACTGACATACTGCGCATCATCGCTTGCTGCCGCCGCTCGCTGCAATCAGTACGCGATTTTGGCAAAGGCGGGTCCGGATAACGCCGATACTAAGCGTCGTCGCATGAGAGCGGAAAACTCGCGTGGCAACGGATTATCCGCAGCAACCCGCCATTAACATTTCTCCTTCGCACGATGCAACGCAATACCGGTGATCACGAGTGCGATGCCCGCCAGTTCGGGCAACGTCGGTATTTGCGCGAGCACCAGAAAGCCGATGAGAGTCGCGGTCGCGGGAAGGATCGAAAGCAGCAATGCAAAAGTCGCGCGGCTCAGCCGTGCCATTGCCAGTTGATCGGTGACATACGGAATCACAGATGACGAAATTCCGACGCCAATTGCCGCTGCCAACAGTTTGAAATCGCTCAATGCAGTAAGGGCCTCGTGGATTCCGAAGGGCAGCGCGGCAACCATCGCAACCAGCATCGACAACGCCAGGCGGTCGATCCCGCATCGCCAGAAATCCGATGCCCGATCACGATATAGACGATGAACAGCGCGCAATTCGCAAACGCGTACAGGTAAGCGAGCGGGGCGCCCGCAATGCGGATGTCGGTCAAAATATAGACGCCCGCGCCAGCGATAATCAACGCCGCGACGTTGCGAGCGGACCTTGCACCGAATGCGGCCAGCCCGATCGGCCCGAGGAATTAAAGTTCAGATTTCTTGAGAGCCACGTATCTTCTTCAGTGCTTCAGAAACGGATGTTTCTTGCGACACGTGTTTTGGAATGATCCAGCGCAGCTGGCGACCCAAAAGCTCAGGGTCGTGCTCGATGCTTTTCCGCCAACGCCCATGCCGGTTTCGATTTTTGTATCCGCAGAATCGGCAGTTGTCTTCCTGTGTGCGGGTGTTCGCACGATGGCCGCGGGATATTTTCGAAGCCGTGGGTGAGGATCTGTATCAATGGCCAAAATAAAATATAAACAGACCCGGCGATGACCGTCCCTGCGGCACCGTTTTTGCTCCGCCGAAGCATGCTCGTCAGACGGCGTCCGCCCGTCGGCTCCACGCCCTCGATAAAGGGGAATGCACATGAAACGCTCGCATCTTCCAGATCGCTTTATCGACGTGCTGCTTGCGGCTGTGCTTGCGGGATGCAGCGGGGGCAGCGGTAATTCAAATACCGCTGCCCCCCCGTCCGGCGCGTCCGGAGCCGCTCCCGTGTCCACACCCGCGTCCACACCCGCGTCGGGCACGACAACCCCCTCCAGTACCGGCACGGCATCGAGCCCGGCGGCAACTCCGTCCGGTACAGCAACGCCCCCCACCACCACGCCCTCGAGCCCAAGCACAGGGTCAACGCCCACTACCACGCCGCCCGCGCTCAACGCGGCCGATGTCACGACCTATCACAACGACATCGCGCGCACTGGTCAGCATCTCAACGAGACCGCCCTGACCCCGGCCACGGTGAAGTCGGCGACATTCGGCAAGCTTGGTTTCTACGGCGTGGACGGTCCGGTCGATGCCGAGCCGCTTTATCTTTCAAGTGTGACGATTACCGGCGGTACGCACAACGTGC
>NZ_JBAUSA010000137.1:0-1771 GCF_049581465.1 Caballeronia sp.
CCCCACGAAGCGTTTTTTCGCGCTCCACCGCGAGAAACACCCGCGCGTCATCCCAGTTCATCGTCCCGCCCTCCTGATGCAAATTTGCATCTCACCTTGCGAATAATGCTGCACATATTCATCAATGTCGATGCCTATACTGAACCCAGGAGTTCCTCGCCCAACGATCCGTCCGGATCAATCGAGCCTCATCTATTGAAGGAGTGGTATCCATGTCTGCTTCAACTTATCGTGTGCCGTCGTCCATGACGGCCATTGAGATCAAACAGCCCGGCGGTCCCGAGGTCCTCGTTCCGGCTACGCGCCCCGTGCCGATGCCGGCCGCCGACCAGGTTCTTATCCGCATCCACGCGGCTGCCGTGAACGGCCCAGACGTTTTCCAGCGCAAAGGGCTATATGATCCGCCCCCCGGCGCTTCCGACATTCCAGGGCTGGAAGTGGCCGGTCAAGTGGTTGCCATTGGCTCCGACGTGTCCCAATTCCAGACCGGCGAGTTGGTGTGTGCATTGATTCCCGGCGGCGGCTACGCAGAATATGCCGTCGCGCATGCCTGCAACACGATGCATATCCCCAAAGGCCTGACGTTGGTGGAAGCGGGGGCCATGCCCGAAACGTTCATGACGGTATGGCTGAACTTGTTCCAGCGCGGCAAGCTCGTTGCCGGTGAATCGGTGTTGATCCATGGCGGCGCGTCAGGTATCGGTACCACGGCGACCATGCTGGCGAAGGCATTCGGCGCTGCGAAAATCATCACGACCGTGGGCTCGCAGGCGCATCGGGAAGCCAGCCTGGCGCTAGGCGCAGATCTCGCGATAGATTACCGCCAGGAAGATTTCGTCGCCGAAACGAAGCGGTTTACCGATGGAAGAGGCGTTGACGTGATCCTCGACATCATTGCCGGCGACTACGTGGCTAGAAACTACGACGCCGCAGCCATGGACGGACGGATCCTCCAGGTGGGCGTGATCAAGGGGCCGGCGAAGGATCTTGACCTCGTGCCGATGTTGACGAAACGTCTGACGCATATGGGCTCGACATTGCGATCGCGCACATCTGCGGACAAGGCGACCATCGTCAATGAACTCGAGCGGCAGGTCTGGCCGCACGTCGAGAGCGGCAAGATCAAGCCGGTTGTGTACAAGACCTTTGCGCTGGCCGACGCTCGCGGCGCTCACGAACTGATCGATTCCGGCACACACTTTGGAAAGATTGTCCTTGTGACAGGTGCCGATCTCATTGGCTGAAGCGCGGACGATTGGAAACCCGCTTTACGAGGCGTGGGGGATGAGCAGGCCCTAGCCAACGATTTTCACCAGCCATGAAAGCGTCTCCATACGGCAAGTTCCCCGGTCGGCAGCAGCGCATGGTATTCGGGGAACTGCGCGCCTGTCGCGCACGCGTGATTCGGCAGGATGCGCAGTCGGGTGCCCACCGGGAAGCGCACCGTTAGATCGCTGCTGTCATGTGCAGGGTCGCCATGGGCTCGCGCCAGAATACCGTGCTCCTGGTTAGCGCCAATCAGCATGTAGCCGTCTAACGGCGTACCGTCGAGCGTGCACGGTAGACCGTAGCCGAAATCGCGGGTTTGCTTCGACGTGCCGCGATCGCGGCTCATCGCCATCCAGCCCGCATCCACGATGACCCAACCTTTTTCCTGTTGATGGCCGATGACGGTGGTGAGCACGCTGAGCGCGATGTCGTCGATCGCGCATACGCCAACGTTGTGCATCACGAGATCGAAAAATGCATAAACGCCGGCGCGGACCTCGGT
>NZ_JBAUSA010000138.1:0-1937 GCF_049581465.1 Caballeronia sp.
TATCGGAGCCGTCCCTGTTCGTTTTCCCGTACGGGATCCTTGTCAACAAACAGGGACGCCGCTTCACCGACGAAGCGCCCGGCACCGTCGACGCCTGGTACGAACGGGTCACGCGCCGAATCTACGAGCAGGACGAGGGCATCGCGTATGTCGTTCTCGACCAGCGCGTGAAGGACATCCCAAACTACCGCCTCGCGATCCGCACTGACCAGCCGGCAATCGAGGCGTCCAGCCTCGAAGCACTGGCAGGACATCTTGGCATTTCGGCCGATGCGCTCGCCACCACGGTCGCCGCGTATAACGCGGGATGCCACGACGGCCACTACGACCCGCTCGTCGCCGACGGCCTCGCGACCGAGGGCGTCGAGCCACGCAAGTCGAACTGGGCGCTGCCGCTGGATCGAGCGCCCTACTTCGCGTATCCGATCATTTCGGCGAACGTGTTCACGTTCGGCGGCCTGAAAGTGGATGCCGCTGCGCGCGTGCTGAACAGCGATGGCGCGCCGATCCCCGGTCTGTATGCCGCCGGCGAAACGGTCGGCATGTATTACGGCAACTACACTGGCGCGACATCGGTCCTCAAGGGCCTTGTGTTCGGCAAGCTGGCTGGCGAAACCATCGGCAACCAATACTGAGCAGTGAGGACCCTTCAATGACTCCAGACCTTCTTGTGATCGGCGGTGGCATGGCAGGCTTTTGCGCCGCGCTCGAAGCGGCGCAGGCCGGCTTCAGCGTGACCCTGCTCGAAAAGCAGCCCGATGCAGGCGGCTCGTCGGCGATGAGCGGCGGCTGTCTCGCGTTCGCAGGCACCGATCTGCAGTGCGAGCACGGCATCGACGACAGCGACGAGTTGCTGTTCACCGACCTGCGCGAAGTCGGCAACTTCGAAAACGACGAAACGTTGGTACGCGCGTACGTCGATCACCAACTAGACACCTACCACTGGATGCGCGATCACGGCGTCGCGTTTGGCCCGTCGATCGAAACCTCGTCGGGCCAGTCGGTGCCGCGCGTGCATTCGGTCGATCCCGCCGATGCGATGCGGCAGTTGGTGCGTGCGTGCGCGGCCACGGGACGCGTCAGCGTACATCTGAGCGCACCCGCGCACCGTCTGATCCGCGACGCGGACGGCCGTTTCACTGGTGTGCACGCAAGCATGGACGGCGGGCACCGCACGCTCTTTGCGCCTCGCGGCGTGATCCTAGCGAGTGGTGGCTTTTGCCGCAACGCCGAGATGGTGCATCGCTTCGCACCGCAGTACGACGAAGCCGTGTTCATCGGTGGGGATGGCAATGTGGGCGACGGCCTGAAGATGGCGATGGAGTTCGGCGCGGACCTGCGCGACATGGCTTACATCAAGGGCACCTACGGCAAGCATCCGCTCGACGAAACCAATCACCACAGTTGCCTCGCGGTGTACAAGGGCGCAATCGCGGTCAACCAGGACGGCCGACGCTTCGTCGACGAGTCAGTGTCGTACAAGCTGCTCGGCGATGCCGCGATCCGCCAACCGTATGGCGCGACATTCCAGATTCTCGACCAGCGCATCATGGACAGCGGCGACGACCGCGTGCGCATTCTCGACTTCCAGCGCCGCCTCGACGAAGGGCTGTTCATCCAGGCCGACAGTCTTGGCGAACTCGCACGGCTGATCGAAGTGCCGGCCGACACGCTGTGCGAAACGGTCGCCGTCTACAACGCCGCTGTCGATTCCGGCCACGACGAAGCATTCGGTCGCACCCGCCTCGTCCACCATCACGGCGCGCTGTGCCGAATCGAGCAAGCGCCGTTCTACGCGTACCCTTCCACCGCGGCGGTATTCGGCACCTATTGTGGCCTGCGCGTGAATGCGGCGATGGAGGTCGTCAACGTGTTCGACGAGACGCTCGACGGCCTGTTCGCGGCGGGCGAAGTGGTCGGCGGCTTCCATGGCGGTG
>NZ_JBAUSA010000139.1:0-3288 GCF_049581465.1 Caballeronia sp.
CGCGAATTTCACTACGCCACGAGGTTGACGATGTCGTCCTTATCAGCGAGTGAAGGTGTAACCGACGACGCCGCATACGTGGCTGCCAGGCGGCGTCGGGAACGGCGGGCGCAATGGCAAATGTGGGTCATCCTTGTGGTCGTGCTTGGACCGCTGGTGATCTATCCGCTGATCCAGTTGGTTGTCCTGAGCTTCACGGGCTCGCATGGCGTGAGCCTGCATGCCTACACGGCGTTCTTCCGCAATCCCGAAACCAGCGGGGTAATCGGCACGACGCTCGGCATCCTGTTCGCGAGTGCGACGATGGCGTCGCTGTTGGGCGTCCTGATAGCGTCCATGCTGTTTTTCAAGCCGTTCCCCGGTGCGAGACTTGTCACGCGATTCCTCGAATTGTTCGTCGCCTTCCCGTCCTTCCTGGTCGCGTTCACGCTGATTTTTTTATACGGATCGCAGGGGTCGGTCAGCATTGGCTTGCAGCGGCTGTTCAACTTGCAGGCGCCGCCGCTCGATTTCCTGTTCGGCATTGGCGGCGTGATCCTGGCGGAAGTCGTGTTCTACGCGCCGTTCGTGGTGCGGCCCACGCTGGCCTCGTTTGCCACGCTGGACATGCGCCTGATCGAAGCCGCAAAAAGCCTTGGTGCTAACGGCTTGATGGTCGCGTTCAGGGTGATCCTGCCGCTGGCGTGGCCGGGCATTGCAGCGGGCACGATCCTGTGTTTCCTGCTCACGCTTAATGAGTTCGGCATCCTGCTCGTGCTGGGCAGCGCGCACCTGATCACGTTGCCCACCGCCATCTACAGTTCCGCCACCGTCGATCTCGACTTGCCGACCGCAGCCGCCGGGGCCGTGGTGATGCTGGCAATGTCCCTGTCGTTGTACGCGCTGTATCGCCGCGTGAACCGTCGTACCGGAGGCCGCGATGGCAACTGAATTCATGCAGGCCGCGAAGGCCTCGAAGCCGGCTGCGCTCAAGCGGATCGGCCGCTGGGCGTTCACCGCATTTGCCGCATTGCTGTGCTTCTGGCTCTTCGTGTTGCCCGTGATCGTGGTCGCGCTGTCGAGCGTTGCATCGCACTGGTCCGGCACGATTTTCCCCAACGGCTTCAGCATGCGCTGGTTCGAGCGCCTGGGCTCAAGCGACTTCGATGCATTGACGACCAGCCTTGAAGTCGGCCTGGGCGTCGCCTTCCTCGGCACCGTACTGGGTCTCTGGCTCGCGTTGGCGCTCGAAGGACGGGACCGGCGTGGCGTGGGCGCCTGGGTCGACACCATCGCGATGATGCCCAACGGCGTGCCAAGCGTCGTGCTCGGATTGTCCGTCCTGATTGCTTATCACAAGAAGCCGCTCGATATCTCCGGCTCCGCGGCAATCGTGGTGCTGGTGCAGTTGGCGATCGTGTTGCCGTTTTGCTATCGGTGCGCCGCCGCGGCGCTGCGTCCCGAACTGACCATCTTGCGCGAGGCGGCGGCCAGTCTCGGCGCGCCGCCTTCGATGGTGCTCGCAAGGGTCGTCCTGCCGCAACTCGTGCCCGCCATCCGCGCCAGTCTTGCGCTGGGATTCGCGTTGTCGCTGGGCGAGTTGGGCGCGACGCTCACGGTCTATCCGCCAGGCTTCGCGACGGTGCCGATCGTGGTCGTGGGACAAGTCAATCGCGGTTATTACCTGCCGGCCTCGGCGCTGTCGCTGATCCTGCTGGCCGTGTCGCTAGCTGCGTTGCTATTGATCGCGGCGCGTGTGCCCCGGCGGCGCATCGCCTGAATTTTGCTTTAGGTGTGTCTTGCGCAATCCCGCGGGGCACTTTTTTTGCGCCGAATAATGTGGCAAAAATTGGCGTTGTGCATCAAAATATGGATTCTTGCGCAGCGTCGCGCAAGCGCCTCACACTGAAGGGAACGATCATGTCCACTGAAACGCTCATCGAAGTAAATGGCCGCGAGTACCGTCAGGCGAAGGCGTTGACCGTCGTTGTCTGCGTCGACGGATGCGAGTACGACTATCTGGAGGCGGCCGTCGCGGCGGGCGTCGCGCCGTTTATCGGAACGATGCTGCGCGGTGGCTCGGCATTTCGTGCCGATTGCGTGGTCCCTTCGTTCACCAACCCGAACAATCTATCCATCGTGACGGGCGTGCCGCCTTCGGTGCACGGCATTTGCGGTAACTACTTCTTCGACCCGGACGCGAACGGCGGCAAGGGCGCCGAAGTGATGATGAACGACCCTGCGTACTTGCGCGCCGGCACGATCCTCGCGGCGGCTTCTCGGCGCGGCGACAAGGTGGCAGTGGTCACGGCGAAGGACAAGCTGCGACGACTGCTGGGCTGGCAACTCGACGGCATCTGCTTTTCCGCCGAGAAAGCGGACGCCGCGACCCTTGCGGAAAACGGTATCGAAAACGTGCTGGATCTGGTCGGCTTGCCCGTCCCCGATGTCTATAGCGCCGGGCTTTCCGAGTTCGTGTTCGCGGCCGGCGTGCGGCTTGCCGAGACTCGCCAACTGGATTTGATGTACCTCTCGACCACCGACTACGTGCAGCACAAATGCGCGCCCGGCACGGACGGCGCAAATGCGTTCTACGCGATGATGGACGGATATCTCGCGCGTTTGAACGAACTCGGCGCGGTGATCGGATTGACTGCCGACCACGGCATGAACGCGAAGCACGACCCGGAAACGGGCGAGCCCAATGTGCTCTATTTGCAGGACCTGCTCGACGACACGCTCGACGTGCCCAACGCGCGCGTGATCCTGCCGATCACCGATCCGTACGTAGTCCATCACGGTGCGCTCGGTTCGTTCGCGACCATCTACCTGCCGAAGACAACCGATGCCAACGCATTGGCCGAGAAAATCCGGCTATTGCCGGGCGTGGAAATTGTCCTGGACAACGCGGCAGCGTGCGAACGTTTCGAGTTGCCGAACGATCGCGTGGGCGATCTCGTGGTGGTGAGCGACCGCCATACGGTCCTGGGCACGCGCCGTGCGGAACACGATCTGTCGGGCCTGACCGTGCCGTTGCGATCGCATGGCGGCGTGTCGGAGCAGGAAGTCCCGCTCTTGTTCAACCGCTCAACCGACGGCTTCGAGTCGCGCCTCGAACAGCCGCGAGAACGCCTGCGCAATTTCGATGTCTTCGACATCGCGTTGAACCATCTGGTACAAAAATCATGACCGCCGTTCTCGCAGTCGAGCACCAGGGGTTGCACGTCGAAAAGCTGCGCCTGAAGGGCGAACGCGCCGCCCGTGCGCGTACTATGGACGTCTTCGATCCCTACACGAACACACTGGTGG
>NZ_JBAUSA010000140.1:0-3469 GCF_049581465.1 Caballeronia sp.
CTCACGCCGCGCCTGTCGGAGCCGACGCTCGTCACGGCTGTGCTGGTGAAACCGAACGTCCACGTCAAGAAAGGTACGCCGCTGTTCCAGTTCGACAGGCGTATATACGAAGCAAAGGTCAAGCAGTTGGAGGCGCAACTTGCGCAGGCAAAGCAGGACGTGCTGATCATGAAGGCCGACATCCAGGTGGCGTCCGAAAAAATCGTCAAGCTGAACAGCGAACTCGATTACGCCAGGTATCAGGAGAAGCTTTCCGTCAATCTGGCGAAGACGGGCGCGGGTCCCGAGGAGGATGCGCAGAAGTGGAGCGCGCAAGTTGCCGCGAACAGCGCTGCGATCAAGGAGGCGCAGGCCGAGCAGCAGCGTTCGCAGCTCAAGTACCAATCAGACATCGGCGGCGTGAATACGACGGTGGCGTCGATCCAGGCCGAACTCGAGCAGGCACGCTTTTACCTCGACAACACGCTGATGGTCGCGCCGGAGGACGGTTACATTATCAATCTTCAGGTCCGGCCCGGGATGGTGGCCGGTGACATCCGCTTCGGCGCGATCGCGTCGTTTATCTGCGATGCCGATCGCTTCGTTCTGGCCAATTTTTTCCAGGAAAATCTCAAGTACGTGAAGCCCGGGCAGCCGGTAGAACTAGCATTGGATCTCTATCCGGGGCAGATCTGGGCCGGCAGAGTCGAGGCGATCTGGCAAGGGAGCGGCGCGGGACAAATGCTCCCCAGCGGCACGCTGCCGAGCTTCAACTTTGCGCCGAACGAGATTCCGCAAGGGCAGTTCGCAGTGGCGATCACGCTGGACGATCCGGACCAGGCCAAGTTTCCAATCGGCACGCAAGGGCGCGCGGCGATCTACACGAGCACGACCAGCAGCTTCGACGCGCTGCGCAAGATCGCGATCCGCTCCTACACGTGGTACAACTGGCTGTATCCATTTGCGGGATGATGATGATGCGCGCGCTGTCGTTCGTCGTCGTGTTCCTTGCTGCGCAGATCGCCGGTTGCGCGCTGGCGCCGCCGCCGCAGCACAGCGACGTGGTGAACGAGGCCTTGCCCAAGGGCACAAGCATCCCGCCTGGATGGAAGTCAGATGCAAGCCGCGCTCCCGTTGCCGACGACTGGTTGAAGTCGCTCGACGATCCGATGCTCGATGCGATCGTCGCCGAAGCGATCGCCAACAACCTCGACTTGCGCCAGGCAGCGGACGGGGTGACGATCGCGCAGCAATCGGTGGTCGTGGTCGGCGCCCAACTGCTGCCACAGATTGGCGCGGTACTGGGCGGGCGGACCACCCGCGACACGGATCACAACAGCAACTCCAACACGACGATCGCCTTCGCAAGCGTGGCCTGGGAGCTGGATGTGTGGGGTAAGCTACGCGCCCAGCGAGCCGCTGTGGAAGCGGGGTATGAAGCGACCGCGCTGGACTATGCGTACGCACGGCAGTCGCTGGCCGCAACGGTGGCCCGGACCTGGTATCTCGCGATCGAAACGAGACAGCTGCTCGACCTCGCCGAACAAGCCGTCGGCATCTACCGCCAGCTGTTTAACCTCGTCGCGGCGCGGCGCGCTGCGGGCAAGGACTCGGACCTCGACGTGGCCGACATACGCGCCAAGGTCGAAACGGCGCTCAGTGCCGTGGAGGCCGAGCGCGAATCGTACGGCGAAGTGCGCCGTGCGCTGGAAGTGCTGCTCGGGCGCTATCCCGCCGCGGAGATCGAAGTTGCAACAACCTATCCCCTCCTGCCGACACCTCCGGCGACAAGCCTACCCGCAGCCCTGCTCGAACGCCGTCCCGACCTCGTCGGCGCGGAGCGCGAGGTGCTTGCCGCGTTTCGTCAGGAGGAAGCGGCGAAGCTGGCGCTGCTCCCTGACTTCTCCTTCTCGTTCGCGGGCGGCCGGCTCGGTGACCCGCTCCTCTCCACACTGCGCCTCAATCCCTGGCTTGCGACCGCCGCGATCGGTGCGTCGATCCCGATCTACACGGGTGGAGCGCTGCAAGCCCAGGTCAAGATTGCCACCGCGCATCAGTCGCAGGCGGTGGCCCACTACGGCAATGTAGTGCTGACGGCATTCCGCGAGGTCGAGAACTCGCTCGCGAACGACCAGTTGCTGGCGAAACAATTGCCGCTGGACAAGAGCGCCGTCGATGCGCGCATCGAGGCCGTGCGCATCGCGACCGTGCAATACAAGGCCGGTCGCAGAGACCTGTTGTGGGTCTCGAACCTGCAGACGGACGAGCTCGCCGCCGAAGCGGACCTGCTCAAATTACTGGGTCTCCAGCGCGTGAACCGCATCCGCCTATATCTCGCGCTCGGCGGAAGCTTCGACCCAACGCCGTCGACCACATTGCAGCGAACCGACTACGTGCCCTAATCCATGTGGCTCTGTCGCAGTAAGGTCAGCGGGTCAATCAAGCAGTGGTGATATGAAGAGGATTACTTATGAAAATTTAGGTAGAACTGCTGTGCGGGAGACAGGGGAGTCTCGGCCCGACATTTCATCTGCCCTTTCTTGATCATGTGCATTAATTCGACGCCACTCAGAATGACGCGCGCGCAGCAGAAATTCTTGAACCCCAGCATCGCCCGAGTGATGCGTTTGATGGCCCGATGGTCTTGCTCAACAATATTGTTGAGGTACTTCACCTGACGGATCTTGATGGACGTTTCGCGCTCGGCGTTCACCGCGTGCAACGCGGCCAGATTGGAACTGCTTTTGTCGATGGTTACCGTCTCAGGGGCACCGTTCTGAGCGATCGATTTTTCAAAGAAGCGCCGCGCTGCCACCTTGTCGCGCTTGGCTCTGAACAGGAAATCGATGGTTTTACCCGCCTTGTCCACCGCCCGGTAGAGGTACTTCCACTGGCCTTTGACTTTGATATACGTTTCGTCCATTCGCCAGCTCTTGCCTACCGGCTGTTTGTGCTTACGGAACGTCTTCTCGAACAGCGGCACCAACTTGATCACCCAACGATGCACCGTGGAATGATCAACCTCAATACCGCGCTCGGCCATCATTTCTTCGAGATTACGCAAACTCAGTGAGTAGGCGACGTACCACCGCACGCACAGCAACATCACATCGAGCGGATAGTGCAGGCGCTTTAGCACTCGGGCGATGCCCGCGGAAAGCGACTTTCTCGGTTTTTGGGTCTTCTTCATCGGCCAGCCAAGGCATATTTGTCAGGCTCGAATACTACCTCTCCCGCCTTAACGCGACAAAACCTCACCAGCCCGGTGCCACGCAATTCCCTCGGCGAACGCGGAGGCGGCGGCTGGTCTGCGATAGCGTGGCCGGTTCGATCGTTGATGATCTGTTGCGCTCGCACGGTGCCACCGGGCGTCGTGTCGCCGACGATGCGAACCCGCTCGCCCGGTGCCGTTGACGCAATGACGTGCGTACCAAGATGCGGCGGTAACATCACGAGCGTGTTATCGGTGAGCATCATGCCGTCGACATCG
>NZ_JBAUSA010000141.1:0-1569 GCF_049581465.1 Caballeronia sp.
GGTGCAGGAGATCAGGCGGCCGCGCGCGGACGTTCGATATCAGTGTCCTGCAGGCTGTCGCGCTGCTTGAACAGCGTGAAATCGAAATCGATCAGTGTGAATTCGCCGTCGACGCCATACTTCCTGCCATCGCCTGCGCCGCCTTGTTTCAGTGCCGGCACCAGGCCGTCACGGGTGGCGAATGCGAAGTCGTCCCACAGGTACGGATCGCCGTCGATGTTGATCTGTGTGGTCAGCTTGCGATATCCGGGCGCGGACACGAAGAAATGGATATGCGCGGGCCGATGTCCATGGCGACCGAGCTGATCGAGCAATTGCTGGGTCTTGCCTTGCGGCGGGACCGAGTAGCCGACCGGCACCACGCTGGTGAAACTATAGCCGCCTTGCGCGTCGGTCCGGATCGAGCGGCGCAGGTTGAAAGCGGGTTGTGACTTGTCGAAGTACGAGTAGTTGCCCAGATGATTCGCGTGCCACACTTCGACCAGCGCATTCGCCAGCGGCTTGCCTTGTTCGTCGACCACATGCCCGCGCATGACGAGCGGGCTGCCCGGTTCGCCATCCTGATCAAGCCGCGCGTGCCCTTGCGTTTCCGGCGCGCCGGCCACGTAGAGCGGACCTTCGATCGTGCGCGGCGTGCCGCCGTTGAGGCCTGCCTTCGCTTCCGCTTCGTCGATGCGCAGATCAATGAAGTGCTCGAAGCCAAGGCCCGCCGCGAGCAGGCCGAATTCGCCTGACTGGCCCGCTTCGGCAAGGTAATTCAGCGCAGTCCAGAACTCGGCGGGCTGCACGTCAAGCTCTTCGATCGTATAGAACAGGTCACGGATAATGCGGTTCACCACCGTCTTGACACGGTCGTTACCTTCGTTGATCGCGCTGTCATTGATTTTTTGCAGCAGGGTGTCGATGCTTTGCTTATCCATCACTTGTCTCCGTGGATTGGTCTAGGGGTATTCGCTTTAACGCTTGCGTGGTTCCTCAGGACACAAGCGAAGTGGCGCCGCGGCGAGTGTCACGCCGCAAGCGATTGATGAGATCCCAGTTCAGCGTGATGCCGAGCCCGGGTCCCTGAGGCAAATGCAATGCGAAATCCTCGTAGCGCAGCGGCTCAGTGAGAATTTCCTGGGTCAGAAGCAGCGGGCCGAAGAGTTCGGTGCCCCACTTCAATGAGTCGAACGTGCTGAACAGTTGCGCCGAGGCAATGGTGCCGATCGCGCCTTCAAGCATCGTTCCGCCGTACAGTTCGATACCGGCCGCCTGCGCGATTGAAGCCACGCTGGCCGCACCGCTCAGGCCGCCGGATTGCGCGATCTTGACCGCGAACACGTCGGCCGCACGCTCGCTCGCGAGTGCGAACGCGTCGCCCGGACCATGTAGCGCCTCGTCCGCCATGATGGGGATGCGCGACAGTTGCGTAAGCCGCTTGAGGCTCTGCGGGTGCGCCGCGGAAACGGGCTGCTCGACAAGGCTCACGCCGGCGTCCGCGAGACGCGGGCAGGCCCACACCGCGTCCGATTCGCTCCACGCCTGATTCACGTCGACCCGCACTTCGCCTTGTTCACCCACGGCCCG
>NZ_JBAUSA010000142.1:0-3239 GCF_049581465.1 Caballeronia sp.
GAAGCTGCCCGTCGCGCCGTTGCCGCAAGTGGATTTTCCGACGATCTCGGTTCAGGCGAGCTTGCCCGGCGCGAGCCCCGAGACGGTCGCCACCAGCGTGGCGAGCCCGCTCGAACGTCACCTCGGCTCTATCTCCGACGTGACCGAAATGACCTCGCAAAGCTCGGTCGGAACGTCACGGATCACGTTGCAATTCGGCCTGGATCGCGACATCGACGGCGCCGCGCGCGACGTCCAGGCCGCCATCAATGCCGCGCGCGCCGATTTGCCGACCGCCCTGAGAAGCAATCCGACCTATCACAAGGTCAATCCCGCCGACGCGCCGATCCTGATCCTGGCGCTCTCATCGCCCACGCGAACAGCCGGTTCCCTCTACGATTCCGCCGCCACGGTCTTGCAGCAAACGCTTTCCACGGTGGACGGCGTCGGCGAAGTCGATGTAAGTGGCTCGGCCAATCCGGCCGTGCGTGTGGAACTGGAACCGGGGGCGCTGTCCCACTACGGCGTCGGCCTGGAAGACGTGCGTGCGGCGCTGGCGTCCGCGAACGCGAACAGTCCGAAGGGCGCGATCGAGTTCAAGGGCACGCACTTCCAGCTCTACACGAACGACCAGGCGAGCAAGGCCGATCAGTATCGCGACCTCGTGGTGGCGTACCGCAACGGCGCGGCCGTGAAATTGAGCGACGTAGGCGAAGTGGTTGATTCGGTCGAGGATTTACGCAATCTCGGCCTGATCAACGGCAAGCGCGCGGTGCTCGTGATCCTGTATCGGCAACCGGGCGCGAACATTATCGAGACCATCGATCGCGTCAAGTCGATGATCCCGCAGCTCCAGGCCGCCCTGCCCGCCGACGTCGAGATCACGCCGACGTCGGATCGCTCGACCACCATCCGTTCGTCGCTGCACGACACGGAATTCACGCTGCTCGTGGCTGTCGCGCTCGTCGTGATGGTCGTGTTTCTATTTCTACGCAATTGGCGCGCGACGCTGATTCCGAGCGTCGCGGTGCCGATCTCGATCATCGGTACGTTCGCGGCCATGTACATGCTGGGGTTCTCGCTCGACAATCTCTCGCTGATGGCGCTGACCATCGCGACGGGCTTCGTGGTCGATGACGCCATCGTGGTGCTTGAAAACATCTCGCGGCATATCGAGAACGGCGTGCCGCGCATGCAGGCTGCCATTCTTGGCGCCAAGGAAGTGGGATTTACGGTGATGTCGATGAGCATCTCGCTCGTCGCCGTGTTCCTGCCGATCCTGCTGATGGGCGGCATTGTTGGACGATTGTTCCGGGAATTTGCACTGACGCTGTCGCTCGCTATTGGCGTTTCGCTGGTCGTCTCGCTGACCGTCACACCCATGATGTGCGCACGTTTGTTACGCGAACCGCACAATCAAAAGCCGCCCGGCCGTTTTTCACGCTGGCTCGAACGCCAGTTCGACCGGATGCAGGGCGGCTACGCGCGCACGCTAGGCGTGGCGCTCGCGCATCCGCGCATCGTGCTGCTGGTGTTGATCGCGACCATCTTCCTGAACATCTATTTGTACGTGATCGTGCCGAAGGGGTTCTTCCCGCAGCAGGACACGGGACGGCTCGTGGGTGGGATCCAGGCTGACCAGAGCACGTCGTTCCAGGCAATGAAGGGCAAGTTCTCCGAAATGATGGCAATCGTCAAAGCCGATCCCGCCGTCGAAAGCGTGGCTGGCTTTACGGGCGGCCGGCAGACCAATTCGGGGTTCATGTTCATCTCGCTGAAGCCCAAGAGCGAACGCAAAGTCTCCTCCGACATGGTGATCCAGCGCCTGCGTGCGCCGTTGTCCAACGTCGCGGGCGTGCGCACGTACCTGCAAGCCGTGCAGGATATTCGCGCGGGTGGCCGGCAATCGAATGCGCAGTATCAGTTCACCCTTCTCTCCGACACCACGGAGGATCTCTACAAATGGGGGCCGAAGCTGACCGATGCGCTGATGACGCGCCCGGAACTCGCGGACGTCAACTCCGACCAGCAGCAAGGCGGCCTTGAAGCCATGGTCACGTTCGACCGCGCGACCGCCGCGCGCCTGGGCATCCAGCCGGCGCAGATCGACAACACGCTCTACGATGCATTCGGGCAGCGCCAGGTCTCCACCATCTACAACGCGTTGAGCCAATATCACGTGGTGATGGAACTTGCGCCGAAATACTGGCAGGACCCGGAGATGCTCAAGCAGATCTACATAAGTACGTCGGGTGGCACGGCGAACGGGGCGGCATCGACCAATGCCACGACGACGACGACCCTCGCGACGCCCAGTTCCACTACGACAACGTCGGCCGTCGATACCTCCGACAACACTAGCGCCCTCGCTCTGGCTTCGATACGCAATTCCGCCACGAACGCCATTGCCGCGAGCGGCAAGTCGAGTTCGTCGTCGGGCGCAGCGGTGTCGACTGCATCGGAAACGATGGTGCCGCTTTCAGCGATTGCCACGTTTGGGCCGGGTAACACGCCGCTTTCGGTGAATCACCAGAGCCAGTTCGTGGCGTCGACCATTTCGTTCAACTTGCCGCCTGGCAAGTCGCTCTCCGATGCCACCGCTGCCATCTACGAAACCATGGCGACGATAGGTATGCCGAGCACGATTCACGGCAGTTTCCAGGGCACGGCGCAGCAGTTCCAGGACTCGACCAAGGATGAGCCGCTGTTGATTCTCGCCGCCCTTGCCGCTGTCTATATCGTGTTGGGGATTCTTTACGAGAGCTATATTCACCCGATCACGATTTTGTCCACGCTGCCTTCGGCGGGTATTGGGGCGTTGCTTGCGTTGCTGCTTTTCAACACGGAATTCAGCATCATCGCGTTGATCGGTGTGATCTTGCTGATTGGTATTGTGAAGAAGAACGCGATCATGATGATCGACTTTGCTATTCATGCGTCGCGGCATGGAGCGAAGACATCGCGTGAGGCGATCGAGGAAGCTTGCCTGCTGCGTTTCCGGCCGATCATGATGACGACGGCCGCCGCGTTGCTCGGTGCGTTACCGTTGGCGTTCGGGACGGGCGAGGGATCGGAGATGCGCGCGCCGCTCGGGATTGCCATTGTGGGCGGATTGATTGTCAGTCAGTTGCTGACGCTCTATACGACACCGGTGGTGTACTTGTATATGGATCGCTTGCGGGTTTGGGGGGAAGCGCGGAAGGCCCGGCGAGGTCCGCCGGAAGGTGTGGAGGTATGAGCGGGCGCTGCTCGGCGGGGGG
>NZ_JBAUSA010000143.1:0-5635 GCF_049581465.1 Caballeronia sp.
TCGAGGAACTGGGCGTCGACTGCATCTGGCTGTTGCCGTTTTACCCATCGCCAAGACGCGATGACGGCTACGACATTGCCGATTACCGCAATGTCCATCCCGACTACGGCACGCTCGCCGACGTGAAGCGCTTCATCCAGGAAGCGCATGCGCGCGGCATCCGGGTCGTGACCGAACTCGTCATCAACCACACGTCGGACCAGCATCCGTGGTTCCAGCGCGCGCGGCTCGCGAAGCCCGGCTCGAATCATCGGAACTATTACGTCTGGTCCGATACCGATAAGAAGTACGAAGATACGCGGATTATTTTTATCGATTCGGAGCCGTCGAACTGGACGCATGACCCGGTCGCCGGCCAGTATTACTGGCATCGGTTCTTCAACCACCAGCCGGACCTGAACTTCGATAACCCCGCCGTGCTGAAGGAAGTGCTCTCGGTGATGCGCTTCTGGCTCGACATGGGGATTGACGGTTTGCGGCTTGACGCCGTGCCGTACCTGGTCGAACGCGAAGGCACGAACAACGAGAACCTGCCGGAGACGCACGAGATTCTCAAGAGAATTCGCGCGACCATCGACGCCGAATATCCGAACCGCATGTTGCTGGCCGAAGCGAATCAGTGGCCGGAAGACGTGAAGGAGTATTTCGGCGATGAAGACGAATGCCACATGGCGTTCCACTTTCCGCTGATGCCGCGCATTTATATGTCGATTGCAAGCGAAGACCGCTTTCCGATCACCGACATCATGCGGCAGACGCCAGATCTGGCGCCGAGCAACCAGTGGGCCATTTTCCTGCGCAATCACGACGAACTGACGCTGGAGATGGTCACGGATTCCGAGCGCGATTACCTCTGGAACACCTATGCAAGCGATCGCCGCGCGCGCCTGAATCTCGGCATCCGGCGCCGTCTTGCACCGTTGATGGAGCGTGACCGAAGGCGTATCGAACTGATCAATTCGCTGCTGCTGTCCATGCCTGGCACACCCGTGATCTATTACGGCGATGAACTCGGCATGGGCGACAACATTCACCTGGGCGACCGCGACGGCGTGCGCACGCCGATGCAATGGTCGTCGGACAGGAACGGTGGGTTTTCGCGCGCCGATCCCGAACAGCTCGTGCTGCCGCCTGTGATGGGCTCGCTTTACGGCTACGACGCCGTGAACGTGGAATCGCAAAGCCGCGATCCGCACTCACTGTTGAATTGGACGCGCAAGATGCTGGCGGTGCGTCGCGCCAAGCACTCGTTTGGCCGGGGCACGATACGCTTCCTGCGTCCGAACAACCGCAAGATCCTCGCGTATTTGCGCGAACTCGAAGGCGAACCGGCCATCTTGTGCGTCGCGAACCTGTCGCGTGCGCCGCAAGCCGTGGAACTCGATCTTTCAGAATTCGCCGGTTCCGTGCCGCTGGAGATGACCGCCGATTCCGCGTTCCCGCCCATCGGGCAGCTCACGTACCTGCTGACATTTCCGCCCTACGGTTTCCTGTGGTTCCAGTTGTGCCCGGGCAACCAGCGTCCGGCGTGGAGCCAGGCGCCGTCCGAGCAACTGCCCGAATTCGTCACCATGGTCATTCGCGCCGGCCAGACCGGCCCGACGCCCGAAAACGTGCGTTTGCTCGAATCGGAAGTCCTGCCTTCGTACTTGAGCAAGAGGCGCTGGTTTGCGTCGAAGGACCAGAAGTTGAACGGCGTGCGTCTCGCGGCCTTGACGACGATTCCCGAAGCGGGTTTCGCATTCACTGAAATCGAAGCCGATGTCGGCGATCACACCGAGCGCTACGTCCTGCCACTGACCATCGCGTGGGGCACGGAAACCACGTCGCCGCTTTATATGCAGCTCGCGCTTGCCCGCGTGCGCCAGGGCCGCAACATGGGCCATATCACGGATGCCTTTGCCGTCCCGCAATTCACGTATGGCGTGCTGCGCAAGCTGAAAGAACGCGCGGTCGTGCCCACGGTCCAGAAAAGCGAAATCCGTTTTCTTCCGACGGAACGGCTCGCCGAGCTCGACTTCAATTTCAGGCGCGGCGACGCGTTGCCCGAGATTCGCTGGCTAGCCGCCGAGCAAAGCAACAGTTCGCTCGTGATTGGCGACAAGGTGGTGCTCAAGCTTGTGCGCCGCTTGATTGGCGGCGTTCATCCGGAAGCGGAAATGAGCCGTTACCTGACCAAGATTGGCTACAAGAACACGGGGCCGCTGTTCGGCGAAGTGGTTCGCGTGGACCCGCAAGGCGTGCCGCATACGCTGTGTATCCTGCAGGGGTTTATCGACAATCAGGGCGATGCGTGGAATTACGCGCTCGACTACCTGCGCCGCACGGTCAATGAACTGGCGCTGGCGGTGGATAGCGGCGATCACATCATCGATCGCGAGAAGGAGATTCAGGGAATCGAGGAATACCAGAACTTCGCGGCGACGATCGGGCGGCGGTTGGGCGAGTTGCACGTCGCACTCGCGGCGCCCTCGGACGACCCCGCATTCGCGCCCGAACAGGCCACCAAGAAGGACGTTCGCGGCTGGAACGACGGCACGCACACGCTGCTCGTGAACGCGCTCGACATCCTCGCCGCGAAGATGAACGAATTCAGCGAGCACGATCGCGCGATGGCGCAAAGCGTGCTGGATCGGCGCGATTTGCTGCTCGCGGTCGTGCAAAAGCTCGTGCCGGAAAACGCCGATGCCTCGCGCATCCGGATTCATGGCGACTTCCATCTCGGGCAGGTATTGATGGCGCAGGGCGACGCGTTCCTGATCGACTTCGAAGGCGAACCGGCGCGCGCACTTGAGGAGCGGCGTAACAAATCGAGCCCGTTGCGCGACGTGGCCGGCTTATTGCGGTCCTTGTCCTACGCAAGCGCGGCGGCGCAGCCGACCAGCGAAAGCGCACCGCAAGCTACCGCCGACCGTAAGCGCGCACTATTCGAGCGCCTCCGGGTTCATGCCGAGGAAGCGTTCATGGGCGCCTATCGCGCGGCGGTGGCGGTTTCCCCGCAACCAATTGCCGGCGATGAAGCGACGCTTGCCGCCCTGCTCGACCTGTTCCTGATCGAGAAGGCCGCTTACGAAATTCGCTATGAAGCGGCGAACCGTCCCACGTGGATCGGCCTGCCGTTGCGCGGTCTCGCGTCGCTCGCCAGCCGGCTGCTGGGGGACACAGGTGCGCCGCTCGCACCGGGTTCGCGCCGTGGGGATTCTGCAAACAAGGACAGCTCTGATGGAACAGATCATGAATAAGCGCGTAGACGAACGATCGCTGACTGAAGGCCTCCATCCGCTCGATATCGACGCGCTCGTGGAGGCGCGCCATCCCGATCCGTTCGCAAAGCTCGGCCTGCATCAGACCGATGCAGGCCCGGTCGTGCGCGTGCTGCTGCCGGGCGCGACCGGCGTGCAAGTGCTGGAGCGCGACAGCGGCAAGTCGCTTGGCACGCTGACGCGGGTTCATCCGGCGGGGCTGTTTATTGGATTTATCGATGAAGCGCAGGCGTATCGGCTGAACATTGACTGGCATGGCACGCCGCAGGAAGTCGCCGATACTTATTCCTTCGGCCCGGTTCTCACCGACGACGCCCTGCAGCGCCTCGGATGGGGCGATCCGTATGCGGTGATGGAATGCCTCGGCTCGCGGCCGGTGACGCATGGCGGCGTGGCCGGCGTGCGCTTCGCGGTGTGGGCGCCGAATGCGCGACGCGTGTCGGTTGTCGGCGACTTCAACTCATGGGATGGCCGTCGTCATCCCATGCGCCTGCGCCACGAAGCGGGCGTCTGGGAACTCTTTATCCCGTCGATCGGGGCTGGCACGCGCTACAAGTACGAAATCGTTGCACGCGAAGGTCATGCGCTGCCGCTCAAGGCCGACCCGTGCGCGATGCAAAGCGAGAGGCCGCCCGCGACTGCATCGGTCGTGGCGGACGCGGATGCGATCGAGGGCTATGCATGGACTGACAACGCGTGGATGAACGCGCGCGGTGCGAAACAGAGCGTGACCGCGCCGATCTCGGTGTACGAGGTCCACGCGGAATCCTGGCTGCGCGTGCCGGAAGAGGGCAACCGCGGCATGAACTGGCACGAACTCGCTGAGCGGCTGATCCCGTATGCGAAGAGCATGGGTTTCACGCACCTCGAATTCATGCCCATTGCGGAGCATCCGTTTGGTGGATCGTGGGGATACCAGCCGTTGGGGCAATTCGCGCCATCGGCACGATTTGGTACACCTGAGCAGTTTGCGGAATTTGTGAATCGCGCGCATGAAGCCGAACTCGGGATCATTCTCGACTGGGTGCCCGCGCACTTTCCAAACGATGCCCATGGCCTCTTCCAGTTCGACGGAACCCCGCTCTACGAGCATACCGATCCGCGCGAGGGATACCACCAGGACTGGAACACCATGATCTACAACCTCGGGCGCAACGAGGTGAGTGCGTTCCTGGTGGCGTCGGGGCTGGCGTGGCTCAAGCGTTATCACGTCGATGGCTTGCGGGTGGACGCGGTTGCTTCCATGTTGTATCGGGACTATTCACGCAAGGCCGGTGAGTGGGTGCCGAACATTTATGGTGGCCGTGAAAACCTGGAATCGATTGCGTTCCTCAAGCGTTTGAATCATGAGGTGAAGCAGATTCCTGGCGCGATCACGATTGCCGAGGAATCGACGGCGTGGCCGGGCGTGACTGCTCGCCTGGAGGACGGTGGGCTGGGTTTTGATTTCAAGTGGAACATGGGGTGGATGCACGACACGCTGCATTACATGGAAGAGGATCCGGTGTATCGGCAGTACCACCACAACATGTTCACGTTCGGGATGGTCTATGCGTATTCCGAGCGTTTCGTGCTGCCGCTTTCGCACGATGAAGTGGTCCATGGCAAGGGATCGTTGATTGGCAAGATGCCTGGCGACCATTGGCAGAAGTTTGCCAACTTGCGCGCGTATCTTGGTTTCATGTGGACGCATCCGGGCAAGAAGCTGTTGTTCATGGGGGGTGAATTCGGGCAGTTCGCGGAGTTCGACCATGATGCGTCGCCGCATTGGCATTTGCTGGAAGACAAATTTCATGGCGGGCTGCAGAAGCTCGTGCGCGATTTGAACCGGCTGTATCACGAGGAATCTGCGCTGTACAAGCTGGATAGTGATCCGCGGGGTTTCGACTGGTTGATTGGCGACGATGCCGGAAACAGCGTTTTCGCTTTTCGGCGCACGGATGGCGAGGGTCGGGAATGCGTGTCGATTTCCAATATGACGCCGGTGCCGCGAGAGGGGTATCGGATTGGGTTGCCCAGGGGTGGGAGATGGACCGAGGTGTTGAACTCGGACGCGTCGATTTATGGGGGGTCGAATATGGGGAATGGTGGGGTGATTGTGGCCGAGGGTATTCACAGTCATGGGCGTGAGCATTCCGCTGCGCTCATTTTGCCGCCGCTGGCCACTATCGTGATTAGGGCTGACTGAGCGTGTTCGCCGGGGGTTCGGGGGGGCCGGTCTGTGCGGTGCTTGGTTAGCGGCGAGTGTGGGGTTAGGGCTTGGGGGGGTGCTGCTCGCGGCGAGTGTGGGGCTAGCATTGAGTCCTTCTGCTCGCGTGGTCGTTCTGCTTAAGTCGGATTTTCTTGCTTATTTCTGTTAGCCCCTATCCGGG
>NZ_JBAUSA010000144.1:0-2484 GCF_049581465.1 Caballeronia sp.
GAATCAGCACCGCGATCAGCGAAATGGTCAGCGACAGGATGGTAAAGCCGATCTGGCCCGCGCCTTCGAGCGCCGCTTCGAGCGGGCTCTTGCCCTCCTCGAGGTAGCGCACGATGTTCTCGATCATCACGATCGAGTCGTCGACCACGAAGCCGGTGGCAATGATCAGCGCCATCAGCGAGAGGTTATCGATGGAGTAGTTCAACTGATACATCACCGCCAGCGTGCCGATCAGCGAAACCGGCACCGAGATGCTAGGGATGATGGTCGCCGGCACGTTGCGCAGGAAAACGAAGATCACCGCCACCACCAGCACGATTGCCAGCAGCAGTTCGATCACCGCGTCGGAGACCGATGAGCGGATCACGCCCGTGCTGTCCGAGACGACGGTGACCTTCATGCCGGCCGGCAGCGTCGATTCGAGCTGCGGCAACTGCTTCATGATCTGGTTCACGGTGGCGATCACGTTCGCCCCCGGCTGGCGCTGCACGTTGAGCACGATCGCGGGCGTGCCGTTATACCAGGCACCGCGCTCGACGTCCTGGGGCGCCTGGCTCACCGTCGCGACGTCGCGCATGAATACCGGTGCGCCGTTCTGGTAGGCGATCACCGTGCTCAGGTAGTCCTTCGGGTCGCTGATCTGGTCGTTGCCGTTGATGGTGTAGTCGAGGTCCGGCCCGTCGAAGTTGCCCTTCGGCTGGCTGACGTTGACGTAGCTGAGCAGCGTGCGCAGGTCGTCGATGTTCAGGCCGTACGCGGCCAGCTTCTGCGGGTCCGCCTCGACCCGGATGGCGGGCACATTGCCACCGCTCGTGGTAACGACACCCACGCCCGACACTTCTGAAATCTTGGTGCCGAGGCGATTGTTGGCGATGTCCTCCAGTTGCGTGAGCGACATCGACTTGGAGGTGACGGCAAGCGTCAGGATCGGCTGGTCGGCCGGGTTGACCTTCGCGTAGGTCGGCGGCGCCGGCAGGCCGCTTGGCAGGTAGCTGTTGGCGGCGTTGATGGCCTGCTGGACGTTCTGCTCGGCGACGTCAAGGTTCAGCGACAGGTCGAACTGCAAGGTGATGACCGAGGCGCCGTCCGAACTGTACGAGGTCATCTGCTGCAAACCGGGAATCTCGCCCAGTTGCACTTCGAGTGGCGCAGTCACCGTGGTGGCCATCACGTCCGGGCTCGCACCCGGATAGAAGGTCTGCACCTGGATGGTCGGATAGTCGACGGCGGGCAGCGAGGAGACCGGCAGCACGCGCACCGCGACAAGGCCCACGAGCACGAGGGCGATCATCAGCAGCAGCGTGGCTACCGGTCTGAGAATAAACAGGCGGGAGATATTCATTGGGGGCAGGTTCGCTGGGTCGGCTTCTACGAAGCTGCTTCGGCTGCGGCCGCAACGGCGCCCGAGGCTCCGCCGTGGGCCCGCTTATGCTGACCGTGAGCCCCGCTCGCCGCACCTGTTTCGGACGCCTGGTCAGACGCCGACGCCGACGCCGCTTCGCTGCCCGAGGCGGGCTTCGCTGCAGCCGCCTGGATCTTGGCCCCGTCGCTCAGCCGGTCGGTGCCGTCGGTCACCACGATGTTGTCAGCCGCGAGTCCAGCAGCAATCACCGTATGCTTGCCGTCGCTCGGGCCCAGCGTGACCTTATGAACGGAGACGGTGTTGTCGGCGTTCACGAGGTAGACATAGTCGCCCGGTGCGCCGCTTTGCACCGCCGGGGTAGGCACCAGCACGGCATTTTGCAGCGTGCTCACCAGCAGCTTGACGTTGACGAACTCGTTGGGGAACAGGGCCTCGTCGTCGTTGGCGAAAGTCGCCCGCAAGGTCACCGTGCCCGTGCTCGTCGCCATCTGGTTGCTGACCGCGTACAGCGTGCCGGTGGCGAGCTGCTTCGAGTTGTCGCTGCTATAAGCGGTGACCGGCAGGCTTGCGCCCCCGTTCATCCGCTGCAGCACGCTCGCGAGCGAGTCTTGCGGCACTGTGAATTGCACGGTGGTGGGCTTCATGGTGGTAATGACCACAATGCCCGGCGAGGACGAAGCGGTGACGTAGTTGCCCGGGTCGACCAGGCGCAGGCCGACCCGCCCGGACACCGGCGCCGTGATACGGCAATAAGCCAGGTCGAGGTCGAACTGTGCAATGTTGGCCAGGTCGGCCTTCACAGCCGCTTCGTCCTGCTGCACGAGGAACTGCTGGTCAGCAAAGGTTTGCTCGGCAATAGACTTGTGCTCGTTCAGTTGCGTATAGCGGACGAGGTCAGAGCGCGCCTGCGCGAGCGAGGCCCGGTCCTTGGCGAGTGTCGCCTGCGCCTGCTGCTTACTGATCTCGTACTGGCGCGGGTCGATCTGGGCAAGGAACTGCCCCTTCTGCACGTCCTGGCCTTCCCGATAGCCGACCGCCGTCAGGTATCCGCTCAATTGCGGCAGTACGGTCACAGTGGCGGTGGGGGTCACTGTGCCCAGTTCGCTCAAGGTGACCGGCAT
>NZ_JBAUSA010000145.1:0-1795 GCF_049581465.1 Caballeronia sp.
CAACAATAGGATTCGGAGTAACGCGCAGAACACGAGTCCTTTCAACCACGAAGGTCCGATGGACACGCTACAGAATATGCGGGCATTTGGGCGGGTCGTCGAAGCGGGCAGCTTCACGGCTGCTGCCGTGTCGATGAACTCGACGACTGGCGCGATGTCGCGCGCGGTGACGGAGCTGGAAGAGCACTTGCGCACCCGCCTCCTGAATCGCACCACACGCAGGCTTGCGCTGACGCCGGCGGGCGAGCGTTATTTGATGCGGTGTCAGCAGATCCTCGCGGACATCGACCTGGCCGAGGAAGAAGCTAGCGATGCGCACGAACGCCCGAGCGGCACTTTGCGCATGTTCAGCTTCGCGAGCATTGGGCAGCATTACGTGCTCCCGGCGATAGGCAAGTACCGGGCGCTCTATCCGGACGTGAAGGTTGAGTTGACGCTTTCACAGCGCACGCCTGACCTGTTTGAGGGAAGTAGCGATGTTGCGGTGGTCGGTGCATCCGCGCTGCCGGATTCGGAGCTCGTGTCGCACTTGCTTGGCACGACCTTCAGCATCCTGTGTGCTGCGCCTGACTATGTACGCAGGCATGGCTGGCCGCAGCGTCCGGCCGACCTGCTGGAGCATGAATGCCTGACCCTGCAGACGCCCGCGTTTCCGGTTCACGACTGGACTATGGAAGGGCCCGAAGGCACGGTTTCGATGCAAATCAGCGGGCCGGTACAGGTGAATATCGCCGAGTCGCTGGCGGTCGCGATACGCGAAGGAATGGGGATCGGCACGCTGCCGCTCTATTCGGCCATTGGCGGATTGCGCGACGGCACGCTGGTGCGCGTGTTGCCGCACCACACGTTGCAGCAGATGAATGTCTACGCGCTGTATCCGTCGCGGAAGTTTATTGACGCGAAGACGCGGACCTGGGTCGAGTTTTTGCGGCAGTACTTGCCGGGGGTGATCGCGCACGACAAGACGCTGCTCGTGGAGCTTGGCGCGTCGTAGTGGGCTGCTGGCCGCATGCGGTTGGGGGTGCTGGTCGCGGCGAGTGTGGCGGGGTGCTGGTCGCGGCGAGTGTGGGGAGAGCGTTGAGTCCTTCTGCTAGCGTGGTCGTTCTGCATAAGTCGGATTTTCTTGCTTATTTCTGTTAGCCCCTATCCGGGGCGGGACTTCATTTCTTTGCAAACGCGCAAAGAAACGAAGCAAAGAAACGCGTTTTAAACCGCCAATTTTTAAGTGTCGTCGTCGCTCATTTCAGGCTTTTGGCCCGAACGTAGCGCGGCCCCCAATATTTAACCCGCAGTCGAACACCCACCTCAAGCGCCAACGACCCGCACACGCTTCGCCTCGACGGCCGTATCCGCAGCTATCCGTGTCGTCGTAGCACCAAAGCCGATGATCGGCGCGGCTCACTCTCCGTCAGGCTTCAGACGACCCCACACGAGCCACCAAGAAACCCAGTACTCAAACCTACGGGTCTGCCGTTGGCATGACCACCGGTCTTGCCACGGTCGTTGCCGCTAGCGACAATCGGATTGGGGCCGTCGAGGCGAAGCGTGTGCGCGCCGCTGGCACTTGAGGGTGGTGTTTGACTGCGGGTTGATGCGCGGGGGCCATGCTACGTTCGGGCCAAAAACCTGAAATGAGCAACGACGACACTGAGGTATTCGCGGTTTAAACGCGTTTCTTTGCTTCATTTCTTTGCGCGTTTGCAAAGAAATGAAGTCCCGCCCCGGATAGGGGCTAACAGAAATAAGCAAGAAAATCCGACTTAAGCAGAACGACCACGCGAGCAGAAGGACTCAA
>NZ_JBAUSA010000146.1:0-5099 GCF_049581465.1 Caballeronia sp.
GTCGATTATCTCCTCTCGCCGCGCACCGATGTGTACCTTGAAGGAGTCTATCAACGTGTCGGCGGCGGCAATGGCATCTCGGCATTCGACGCGGGTGTCTATTCGCTGACCCCGGCTACCGGCAACCAGCAGGTGGTCGTGGCTATAGGTCTAAAGCACAAGTTCTAGGTCACCTATAACACTTGCCTGCGTGTGTCTATCCGATGGAAACGCCATCAAGCGGAAAAGTCGGTCGATTGCGACAGCGCCTTCCAGGTTTCGGTCGGCTTCAACTCGGCTCGCAATGCCTCAGTCAAACCTTCGGCCGCATACTTGGTTGAACAGCGGGCACCGAATCCAGCGGCTGACCGATAGCCGCCGAGCGACGACATATTGATGATGTGGCCAGCTCGCTGCGAGCGCATCACCGGGAGAACGGCGCGGGTGATATTGAGCAAGCGCGCCCAGTCCGCGCGACGCGCCAGTGATGAACCAGACACGCTTGAAGCCGTTTTTCGTGACATCGACCACGAAGTTGCTCCTGCGTTCGAGGTGAAGTGAGCCAAATTATAGGCAACGCAACGGGCACCAACCAGGCGCTGAATGCTAGCGAGTCTGCCGGCAGCTGCATGCGTTTGACAGGTATCCGAAACGTAATTGCCACAAATCCTTCACGGTAGGTCGCGGGGGCGAGTTGTACGATATCAATCCAGCGGCCCCAGGGAAGTCGGTCATGCCTGATCTCATGTTTCCCCAAACGAGCACCGTCAGTGTGCGTGCCCGTAGCGCGAGTCTCGCAATCTTCCTACTTATCGTCGCTGTTGGCGTCTCCTACGTTGCCTTCCATCTGGCAATAGACCTGGAGCCGGTTCGGGAGAGCTCGGCATTCCCCTACGTCCTGCTCGGGTTCGCGATGCTGATCGCGCTCGGCTTCGAGTTCGTCAATGGTTTTCATGACACGGCGAATGCAGTGGCCACGGTTATCTACACCCACTCGCTGACGCCGAATCTTGCCGTGCTGTGGTCAGGCGCGTGGAATTTCGGGGGAGTACTGGTCTCCAGCGGGGCGGTGGCGTTTGGCATTATCCAGTTGCTCCCCGTTGAACTGATCTTGCAGGTAGGGGGCCACGCAGGCTTCGCCATGGTATTCGCGCTGCTGATCGCGGCGATTGCCTGGAACCTGGCAACCTGGTACTTCGGACTGCCATCTTCCAGTTCGCATACGTTGATTGGTTCGATCATCGGCGTCGGCTTGATGAACCAACTGATGCGCGGTCCGACCGGTACCAGCGGCGTTGACTGGGGGCAAGCGGTCGGCGTTGGCAAATCGCTGGTATTCTCGCCGATTGTCGGCTTCCTGCTTGCCGGCTTGCTTCTACTGGTGTTGAAAGCGGTGGTCCGTATCCCCGCTCTTTACGCCGAGCCGGTAGGCAATAAGCCACCGCCGCTCTGGATTCGCAGCCTGCTGATCCTCACCTGCACGGGCGTATCCTTCGCGCATGGTTCCAACGATGGACAGAAGGGAATGGGGCTGATCATGCTCATCCTGATAGGCACGGTGCCGACCGCGTATGCCCTGAACAAGGCGGTGACGCCTGAGCAGACGCAGGCCTTCGTGACGGTCGCGCATCAGGCATCGGCCGTACTCGGCAGGTATGCGCCCGGCGCGCCCGTACCCGCGAATCCTCGCGTAGAGGTTGAAGCCTATGTGCGATCGCGGCAGATGACGCCTGCGACGCTGCCTGCGGTAAAGCAACTCACCGATACCGTTGCCCGGCAGATCACAGCGGCGGGGTCGATTGGCACAGTGCCACCCAGCCTGGTCGACAATGTCCGCAACAGTATGTACCTGGTATCGGAAGCGTTCAGCCTGATGGAGAAGTCGAAGCAGCCAGCATTCGCGGCCGACGATCGCGCCGTCATCGAGAACTGCATGGAGCAACTCAATTACGCGACCAAGTTTATCCCGACGTGGGTCAAGGTCGCGGTGGCTATTGCATTGGGACTCGGCACGATGGTTGGCTGGAAGCGCATTGTCGTGACGGTCGGGGAAAAAATCGGCAAGCAGCATCTGACTTACGGCCAGGGTGCGTCGGCAGAGGTGGTCGCGATGCTGACCATTGGGGCGGCGGACGCATACGGACTGCCGGTCTCGACCACGCACGTCCTCACATCGGGCGTTGCCGGCACGATGGCGGCGAACGGATCGGGCCTCCAATGGAACACGTTGCAAAGCCTGTTGCTGGCCTGGGTCCTCACGCTGCCGGCGTCGATAGCATTGGCCGCAGCGCTCTACTGGCTGTTTCGGGTGATATTCTGAACGCTGCCTGCCGATGGATATGCCGCGAGTACAGTGTCTAGTGGGTCAGTCGCGGGCGATGGATGCCTCGAGGAGACAACCAAACTCGTGGGCAAACTCAACAGAGACGCGCGCGTGAACGGCGCCCTGCTTGTCAAAGAACCGCTGTGTCCCGCTAAGCGTGAACACGCCTTCATGCCAGACGCCTGGATGGATGTATAGACCGTGCTGTCCATCAAAGCGAAAGCACACGAACTTCCCGGGTGCGATGTCATCCCCGGGCAACGCCAATGGAACGTAGAAGGGACGATGGTCGAGAGGGAAGAACAATTGTCCGCCGTCCGGATGGTAGTTCGCATGCCAAAGCAACATGCGTTCCGGTGCATTGGCGTGGTCTTCGCGGGCTGCTTCAGGCTCCCTTGCGTACGCAAGGATGTAGTGGCCGCCCACAGCCTCGTTGCGACCATAGAGAATGTCCCCGCGCCATTCGCTCACAAAGGTACCTTCAGTCGTGCCTGCCTGGTCCCCGGTTCCAGGATCTATGGGCCTGGAACCTACCCTCGGCCACTGGACGATCTCGATCGGGCACTCGCTCGGGTCTGCTACCAGCTTGCCAAAGCCTTCTAGCGTTGTTGGGGTCGCGTTGACCACGGGCATGGACACGCGGCGGAGCCCGGGAGGAAGGGCGGGGTTGAGGTAGTCGATCTCTTCGGTCATCGCGATAGTTTACACAAGTTGGGCGTATCTCACCGGCGATACTCGAACGACGGCTTTGGCCCAGCCTGGACTCGACGTGTGAGCGTTGATCGGGCAATAGAACGAGCACCCTTAGCGGGTTTCGTTGAAGGCGGGGTTAACGCCATTTGTCCCGCGCTGTCGCGAGCCGATAATTGTTCATTTCGACTTTTCCCATAGCCCGAGATGCGAGCCCGAATCGACGATGAAATCACCTTTCGCAAGCTGGAAGTCCTGCTCGCATTCATGGAGACTGGAAACCTGTCGAAGGCGGCCGAGACACTGAACGTGAGCACGGTCAGCGTGCACCGGGCGCTGCATTCGCTCGAACAAGGCGTGCGATGTGCACTGTTCCGGCATGAAGGCCGCAACCTCAAGTCGACAGAAGCGGCGCAGATGCTTGCCGACGTCGCGCGCGAGGTGCTGACGCTGATGGCCGACGGTATTTGCGCGACACGTGAGGCCGCGGGCTATTCGTCGGATCGCCTGAAGATTGGCTCGCTGTACTCCCTGACCATCAGGACGGTCCCTGGCATTGTCGTCGATATCAAGGTGCGGCGGCCGGCGCTTCAGGTCGAGCTCGTGCTCGGTTCGAATGTCGAGCTGCTCGACAAACTGAAGCAAGGCGCCATCGACGCGGCCCTGATGGCCTTGCCGGATGCCGAGTCCGAAGTCGAATCCATTCCGCTTTTCGAAGACGATATCTTCTTCGCGGCACCTGCAGATTCGCCGTACGCGAATCAGGATGCGGTTGATTTGCGGGACTGCCGCGACGAGACGTTCGTTTCGCTGGGCGAGGGGTTCGTGACGTATCGCGGCTTTTTGGAGGCGTTTCGCGTCGCGGACTTCACGCCGAACGTCACAATGAAAGTGGGCGATATTTTTTCGCTGATGAACCTCGTGAGCGGCGGGGTTGGCTATACGCTGTTGCCGGGCCGCGTGCGCGGCGTGTTCGGCGACAAGGTGCAATTTATCCCGCTCAAGCCGCAATACCTGATGCGCCAGACCATAGGCGTCAGCTTTCTGCGCGCGCGCGAACGCGATCCAAACCTGCTGGCGCTCATGGCCGTCTGCCGACTTCGCACGAGAAGCGCCGGCTGACGTTCAATAATGTTTTAAGTGCCTACCAGCGCTTTGGTCGCAAGGAACAGTACCGACGGTCCAAGCAGGCAACCGACGCCCGTGTGAAACGTCGCGATCAATGCGCCATAGGGAACGAGCCGCCGGTCAGTCGCGGCGAGCCCCGCGCTCACGCCGCTGACCGTACCTGCCAGTCCACCAAAGATCATCGCCGAGCGTGGCGTCTTCAGTCCCATGAAACCGGCAGCGAGCGGCGTCCCGATCATGATGATGATCGACTTGATCAAACCCGTCGCGATGCTCAGTGCGATGACATCGGAGCTTGCTCCAATCGCAGCCCCCGTGACCGGTCCCACAATATAGGTGACTGCGCCGGCGCCGATCGTCGTCATGCTGACTGCATCCGTATAGCCAAATGCACGAGCGATGCTCGCGCCCACAATAAAGGGCAGCAGGGTTCCCAGCAACAAGGACAGCACGCCAATGAGCCCGGCCTTGCGTGCCTCGGTGACCTGCACCTCGAACGCGGTCGCCACGATGGCGAAGTCACGCAGCATTGCTCCGCCCATCAGGCCGACACCGGTGAAGAGCGGGAGGTCGGCCAAGCCTTTCTGCCCCCCCGTGAAGACCCCGCCGAAATACGCCAGTACCAGGCCGATCACAATGGCAATCGCCGAACCGTGCACTCGCCCGAACGTCAGTTTTCGCGAGAGCAGCGACGACACCCACATGATGAGTCCCACCAGCGCGAACGAGGTAACGAGGCCGTTCTGGATCAATACGTTATTGAGCGTATGCAGAATGACGGACTCCTGCCTCAGATTTCTTCAAGATGCGGTGCGTTCACGAACGACGTGCTGTCGTGGCCGGTGCGAGAAAGAACGGCGATGCAGCCGGCGCAGACGACTACCGCGCCCAAGGCCGAAAGTAGCGCTACGGGGCCGCCTTTGAGCGCGGCGACAACGTTCTGGTTGGCGGCCATCGCGACCACGACGGGGATATACAT
>NZ_JBAUSA010000147.1:0-4108 GCF_049581465.1 Caballeronia sp.
GTGCTTGAATCCGTTCTCGACGTGCAGGATTTCGTGGTCGAGTTCACCGACCTGTTCCTTCAGAATCTTGTCATAGGCATGCAGCCCATCCTGTTCGCCAAGACCTCGAAAACCTGGCGCAAAGGGGGTCGTTCATGTAGACGATTTTATTTCGTTTGGACTGCCAGTAACCGTGTCACCGCCTTGAGCCCGACCGCCACCACGTGGGGCTTGGAACGGTGACACTTTTGTTTTTTCCTGCGACTTCGGTCTGCTAATAGATGTCGCAGCATCCCGAGAAGGAGCGCTCGGTCATGCCGTGCGTCGGCCTTTCAACCCGTCCTTTCTACGCGTCTCTTTCTAATCCCATTCAACGCGATTACCGCCCAGCCCCGGGTTAAGCATCCCTTAAGGAAAATCCACGCATTGTTCGCTCACCGATGCCCCGCTCCTGGGCGCGGCTCGAGTCGAGCAAGATCGTGGCTTACCCGAATAGCCCACACACCTTTGGATACGGAGACTTGCGGCATGCGCTTCCGAGGCCTCACTGACCGATCGCGAGCGGTCCGGCACCTGCCTGCCGCGCGAATTCCGGGATGCACCGAGCTGCGACGCCCTGACAAAGTTCCCAGTCTGCACTCTATTGAAAGCACGCGATCCATCTTGTAGACGTGATCCGATCACTTCCGTAGCGCTTGCGCCTATTACCCTGTCTCGGAAGCGGACAAGGCAAGCCGGCCAGGCGCCCAATTCTTCGTCGGAGCACCCATGAAAACACTGTTTCTTCAGGCCCCTTCGTTCGACGGCTTTGATGGCGGCGCGGGTTCGCGTTACCAGACCAAGCGCGAGATCCGGTCTTTTTGGTATCCCACCTGGCTCGCCCAGCCCGCCGCTCTGATCGCGGACAGCCGCGTGCTGGACGCTCCCGCGGATGGCCTCTCCGTGCAGGCGTCGCTCGACATCGCGGAAAAGTACGACCTCGTCATCATTCATACGAGTACGCCGTCGTTTCCCACCGACGCGTTGTTCGCCGAACATTTGAAACAACGCGCGCCGACCATACTCGTCGGCATGGTGGGAGCAAAGGTCGCCGTCGACCCTCACGGCTCGCTCACCGCAAGCGCGTCGATCGACTTCGTATGCCGTGAAGAATTTGATTTCACATGCAGGGACATCGCGCAAGGGCGACCGTTCGAGTCCATTTTAGGTCTTAGCTATCGCTTGCCCGATGGCGGGATCATGCACAACGACGCCCGGCCAATCCTCGAGAACATGGACGAGTTGCCTTTCGTCGCGCCGGTCTACAAACGGGATCTTAAGATCGAGAACTACTTCAGCGGCTATCTTAAACATCCGTATGTGTCGATCTACACCGGACGGGGCTGCCGCTCGAAGTGCACGTTCTGCCTCTGGCCGCAGACGGTCGGTGGGCACCGCTACCGCACCCGTTCCGTCGACAACGTGATCGAGGAAGTGAAGTGGATCAGGGACAACATGCCCGAAGTCAAGGAGATCATGTTCGACGACGATACCTTCACGGACTTCAAGCCTCGCGCCGAAGAGATCGCGCGCGGCCTGGGCAAGCTGGGCGTGACGTGGTCATGCAACGCGAAAGCGAACGTGCCGTACTCGACCCTGAAGGTGATGAAGGAGAACGGCCTGCGGCTCCTGCTGGTCGGCTATGAGTCCGGCGACGACCAAATCCTCCTCAACGTCAAGAAAGGGCTGCGCACCGACATTGCACGGCGCTTTAGCGCTGACTGCCGCAAGCTCGACATCAAGGTCCACGGCACCTTCATCCTCGGACTGCCGGGCGAAACGCGCGAGACGATCCAGAAGACCATTCAATATGCGAAGGAGATAAACCCGCATACGATCCAGGTCTCGCTCGCCGCCCCCTATCCGGGCACGTCCCTTCATAAACATGCAGTCGAGAATGGCTGGCTGAAAGAAAACAAGGTCATCAATTTGGTGAGCTCCACGGGGGTCCAGCTTGCCGCGATTGGCTATCCGCACCTCTCGAGCGACGAGATCTATCACAGCGTGGAAGAGTTCTATAAGCGCTTCTATTTCAGGCCCTCCAAGATCTGGGAGATCGTGCGCGAGATGCTGATGAGCTGGGAGATGATGAAGCGGCGCCTTCAGGAAGGCGTGGAGTTCTTCAAATTCATCCGGGCTCACCAGGCATGAAGCGCGATGTGTCGCACGACACACCTCCGCCTCTTCGCCCGAGGCCCTTCCTTATTGCCGCGTGGCTGGCCGCCCTGACTGTCCTCGCGGCCCTCTTCCTTCGCACTGCCACGCCTTACTTCATGCGGATCACGCTTGAATGCATTGCGTGGTTATGCGGTGCGGGCGCCGTGCTCGGCAGCCTGTACATGCTGGTCGCGAGCCAACTGACCCGGCGCTTCCTTGGCCGCGGCAGCGCCATGCCCGTTTCGTATCCGGCCGTGACGATTATCAAACCTTTGTTCGGCACCGAGCACGCGTTATTGAACAACCTGTCTGGATTTTGCACTCAGGATTATCCGGGCCCCATTCAGTACCTCTTCGGCGTACACGACAAGAACGACGCCGCGCTCGAGGTCGTGGAAAGCTTACGGCGACTGCAGCCGGGCGCCAGCATTTCGGTTGTGGCCGATGCGCGTCTTTACGGTCCGAACCGCAAGATGAGCAACATCATGAACATGTTGCCGCACGTGAAGCACGACATCCTGATATTCGCGGATAGCGATGTTGGAGTAAGTCCCGACTATGTGCGCTGCGTCGTGGGCGAGCTGCAACAGCCGGGAGTGGGTCTGGTGACGTGCTTGTACCGCGGCGTTCCGGATCCGGGTTTCTGGCCGCGCCTGTCAGCGAATTCGAGCAATTATCACTTCCTGCCGGGCGTTGTAGTGGGCATGGCCCTCGGACTTGCCAGTCCGTGTTTTGGACAAACCATCGCCTTGCGCCGGGCGACGCTCGATGAGATCGGCGGGTTCGGCCAATTCACCCATCACCTGGCGGAAGACCACGCCATTGGCGCAGCCGTGCGCAAACTGGGGCAAAAGGTGGTGGTCGCGCGGATGCTCGTGACGCACGCCTGCGACGAGACGAGCGTTACACAGCTCGTCGCTCACGAACTGCGCTGGAGCCGGACGATCCGAACCATCGATCCGCTCGGGTATTTCGGTTCCGTGCTCACGCATCCGCTCGCGTTAGCCCTTCTTGCCATAGCTTTTTCCGGGGCATCATCGTGGTCATTACCGCTCGTTTTCGTGGCGCTATGCGCGCGGCTCGCGTTGAAACTGCAACTGGACCGCGTGCTCGGCCAGGCTCCGCGCGACCTATGGCTGGTACCCTTGTGGGACCTCGCTTCATTCGCGATCTTCGTGTCCAGCTTCCTGTCAAAACGGATTATCTGGCGCGGCTATCCCTTCAACGTCGGACACGACGGGCTCCTCTATCCTCTGGGAGATACAGATACAGGCGCGCAGTCCGTCTATGCTTCTACGCTAGTCCCAAATGCTGCGCCGCCTGCCACTGAGATTTCGCTCGGCCCGAATTGATTAAAGCGCTTGGACTCGAGAAGATCGCGGCCAGATGTCAGGATGCGCGCGAGCCGTTCATGCCGTAACCGGCGTGAGTCCTTGCAAGCGCACGGCCAGGCCGCCCGCCTCGCTCAGATTGCGGACGTCGAGCGTCGCCCGATGGCGCAGCGCGACACTCGACGCGATCGCGAGCCCCAGTCCGCTGCCCGCCCCTTTGGACGCCTCCCCGCGATAGAAACGGTCGAACACCCGGTCTAGTTCTTCAGCGGCGATGCCCGTGCCGTTATCGACCACCTCAAGTCCGACGCCCTGCGCATTGCGCTCGAGAATTACGTCCACCCTGCCGCCTTGCGGCGCGTAGCGAATAGCGTTATCGATCAGGTTATTCAACAGGATGCCGAGCGCGTGCTTGTCGCCGAGCACGTCGTACTCGTCGCCCGGTTCCCCGTGCGGGGTCTCGAGCCCGAGATCGATGCGCTTGGCTTCAGCCAGCAGGGACAGGTCAGCTACCGAACTCTCCGCGAGACGGCGCAGGCTCACCCGGGTCATCGACTCGGTGTGGTTGGCATCCTCGCGTGCCATGGCGAGCAGTTGGTGAG
>NZ_JBAUSA010000148.1:0-4033 GCF_049581465.1 Caballeronia sp.
GACGAGACTCGGGCGCTACAAAGCAAGTAAAGCCACAAAGTAAAAGGCCCTCATCGCATTTGATGAAGGCCTTTTTTGTGCGCTCGCAGCGCATTCGGGCGAGCGTTCCATCAGCCCGGGATCGGACCCAATGGTTCGCCATATGCGACAGCCGTGCTCGACACGGACAGCGCGTTTCCGCCCTACCAAGCCAGCTATAAAAGCGGCCGTGGGTTTTCGCATCAGTAACTCTTCTGCGAAGAGATTCCAATATAGCCCTGCGATCACACCCCATCAAGCGGCAGCCGATTGAATCTGTCCATCGCAAGCGCACGCTTCAATGTCAGAAACTTCCTACAACGGGTCGTTTAGTATGACTGTTCCGCCAGCGGCCGCTGTAGGAAGAGGACATTCTCCGGGGAACCGATTCCCGTCGTTGATCGTCTCTACAAGAAAATCCACAAACGCACGAATTGCCGGGACCATCCCCTGCCGCGACAGGAACACCGCGTAAAGCTGGGGCGTGGGCAAAGTCCAGCCCGGCATCACGGGCGATAGCTGACCGGTTCGCAACGCCGCCCCGTACATCATCTCCGGCAAAACGGCGATGCCCACGCCGCGCATCACGGCCTCACGAATCATCCCGAGGTCGGCGGTGACAAGGCGCGGCTCGTGTTCGAATTCGTGGCGCGTGCCATCGGGCGCGGTCAGCCGATACACATGGCGACCATCGCTGGACGGGACATCGATCGTACTGAACTGCGACAGTTCCGGCGCCGTCAGAGGCGGCGCATTCGGATTGAGCAGCGAGGGGGCGCCCACCAGCATCTGCGCCGTACGCCACAAGGGCCGCGCGACCAGCGTCGAACTCGCGGGTGGTTCGGAGCGCACGCGCAGGGCGATATCGATGGAATCCTCGAACAGATCTACCACGCGGTTCGTCACGCGCAAGACCACGCGAACCTCGGGGTATCGATGCAGGAAATCCGGCATCACGTCCGTCAGCAACGTCTGCGCGATCGTCACCGGCACGCTCACGCGGACAGTGCCACGCGGCGAATCCCGCAAGCTATGCACGATATCGACGGCCGCCTGCGCCTCGGCGAGCATCGCCTTGCAGTGCTGGTAGAAAAGCTGGCCGGCTTCGGTGAGCGCGAGCTTGCGCGTGGAACGCTGCATCAGGCGCACGCCGAGCGACGCCTCCAGTTCCGACACACGCCGCGACAAACGCGATTTTGAGATGCCCAGCACGCGTTCTGCCGCTGAAAATCCGCCATGCTCGACAACGTACGAGAAGTACATGAGATCGTTGAGGTCGTGCGAGTCAGGTTTCATGTGATCGTTTCACTGGTGGGACAATCCATTCCGCTGGGAGGGCTTTCTCCTCGAAATTCGGTCCATATAATACTGCTTATGTTTCAAATCCAGTGCTAATCCCACATCGGCTATTTGGCCATGTCGGCACGTGAGGACCTTATATGGAAAGCACACGTAGTATCGAGCGCACGATTCCGGCACTTCGCACGGTGGAAGGTGGCGGCTTTGTCGTGCATCGCCCGTTTCCGACGCGCTTGTTGATGGATTTCGACCCGTTTCTCCTTCTCGATGAAATGGGCCCCGTGGATTACGCGCCCGGCGAGGCGAAAGGCGCGCCCGATCATCCGCACCGTGGGTTTGAGACGGTGACGTATGTGCTTGAAGGGCAGTTCGGCCACAAGGATTCGGCCGGACATTCCGGCAATCTGCTCAAGGGCGACGTGCAGTGGATGACCGCTGGCGCGGGCGTCGTGCATAGCGAAATGCCCGATCCTGAATTCACGCGCACAGGTGGGCGCGTGCATGGATTGCAACTTTGGGTGAATTTGCCCAAGCGCGACAAGATGATTGCGCCGGGTTACCAGGAAATGCCGTCGGAGAAGATTCCGGTGGGTGTCAGCGACGACGGCCGCGTGCGCGTGAAAGTGATCGCGGGCGAGGCACTCGGCGCGAAGGCGGCCATCCAGACGCGTACGCCCATTTTGTACCAGCACTTTTCGTTGCAGCCGGGCGCGTCGGTTGTGCACCCGGTTCCGCGCGATTTTCGTGTCTTCGGGTACGCGTTGTCGGGCGAAGGCGTCTATGGTGCGGACAAGCAGCCGGTGCAGGCGCAGCAGATGATCATTTTTTCCAACGATGGCGACACTGTCGCGTTTGCGGCCGGCAGTGAGCCGCTGGAATTGTTGTTGATCGGCGGTGTACCGTTGAAGGAACCCGTGGTCAGGTACGGCCCGTTCGTGATGAATACGGAAGACGAGATCCGTCAGGCCGTGGTTGATTATCAGGAAGGCAGGATGGGGGTGATTGGGGCGCGGGGCTGAGGGCTCCAGGCTCACCGCAAGCAGAACCGCATCAGCCGCCCCAACTCCCGCGCCGCCCGTCCAAACCGGGGCCCGATCCCAAAAATACTAATTGCGTCACAATGGTGACTGGCGCCACGTTTTTTTATATTGTCTTTGCAACGGGAGGACACTGGGTGAAACAGCCAGTCAAGGCAAGTATCGATGCAACCGATTATCAGGTACGGCTGAACGACGGCCAGCACGAATGGCTAGCCGATGAACCCGCCTCGCTTGGCGGCGGAGACACCGGCCCGACGCCCAACAGTCTGTTGCTGTCGAGCCTCGGCGCATGCACCTCGATCACCCTGAAGATGTACGCGAAGCGCAAGGCTTGGCCCCTCGAATCTGTACACGTGGCACTTACGATCGAATCGACGCCGGAAGGCAGCCTCATCGACCGGCAAATCGTCTTGACAGGAAATCTCGATGGCGATCAGCGCGAACGGCTCCTGCAAATCGCCAACGCGTGCCCCGTGCACAAGATTCTCTCCGGCTCGATTGTGATTCGTTCCGGTCTTACGCAGGCTTAGTCAGTATCTGTATTCAGCGAATCGCCCACCACACTCAACGCCAAGGAAACCGTCGTCTTGAATTTCGAACACCTCATCCAGATCAACGACCCACTCAACCCGTTCGTGGAGTCGATGACGCGCGAGCAAGTCTGGGAAGGGCTCGTGCTGCGCGTCGAGCAGCCGCAACTGTTCGTGATCGGCCTCGACCGCTGCGTGATCTTGTCGCGTGAAGGCGACGTGCTCGAACGCGAATTGCATTACGGGCCCGAAGCAGTAGTACGCGACCGCGTGACCCTCACGCCCGAAAGCAGCGTTCGATACGACATCCTGCCAACACCGCATTACGTCGGCGGATCGCTGACCATGGCAATCGAACAACCCGACGAGTTGCAGCTTTTCCTCCGCTTCACCTATGCCACCACCCTGCCCGTCGCCGACGATGCCAACGCCAGCGCCGATGTCCTGCAGACGCAGGAGATCGTGAAGTCGGCGTATCGGGAAGCGGATATCGACACCGTGCGGGTCATTCGGCAGCTTGCGCACGGTCGCAAGGACGTAGGGCCCTTGCATTGATCGACGTCGCTCTAAGGACGAGGTTTCCAATCGCAAGCATTGGCTATCGGAATCTGTAGACGATGAATTCTTCGTTATTGTAAATGGGAATGATTATCATTAATATCAACCCATCGACTCAACGACCGGATTCTTCGACATGACCGACACCCTTCTATCCAATACGCTTTCGCTGCGCCGCCCGATCGATCGCCCAGCGGCTATCTCGCGCCAGAGGGTGGGGGCGGTGACCACGGTTCGTCCGAGTGCCAGCGTGTCGAACGAGAGCGGCGAGCGGTCTCTGCGCAGCGATACTCTGCTGCGAGGACAGAGCCGTATCAGCATCATGCATAACGGTGAGACTTATCAGCTTCGGGCAACGCGCCTGGGCAAGCTGATTCTCACCAAGTAACGCATTTCAGTACCGTGTATTGTGGGGACCACCTCTTCGAGAGGTGTTTGGCACTAGCCAGCAACGACGGCTTGCACGCGAGACTTTAGACCCCTTCGTGCAAATACCAGCCAGTCGTCGATAGCCAGCGAAGCCGCTTTTTTTGGTTCCTGCTGGACTTGCGCCGTGCCCCGAGGCACCGCGGTCGTGATGATAAAAAC
>NZ_JBAUSA010000149.1:0-1883 GCF_049581465.1 Caballeronia sp.
GTGCAAGGGGGATCGGGCTCGATCAACGCGATGATCCACGTGCGCGGCGCGCCGCGCGATTTCGACGATTGGGCGCAAGCCGGCAACCCGGGCTGGTCGTATCGCGACGTGCTGCCCTATTTCCGTAAGCTCGAAACGCATGAAGACGGCAATACCGACCTGCATGGCGGCAGCGGTCCGATTCACGTCACGTCGATGAGAAAAGGCATTCACGCCATCACGCGATCGTTCCTGGCGGCGTGCGACCAGTTGGGGTTCAAACGCAGCGACGATTTCAATGGCGCGAAGATCGAAGGCGTTGGCGTCTACGACGTGACCACGCATCGCGGCCAGCGCGCGTCCAGCAACGTCGCCTATCTCGAACCCGCGTTGAAGCGCGGCAATGTGTCGATCGAGCATCACGCCCTCGCCCGGCGCGTGACATTCGACGGGCTTCGCGCAACGGGAATCGAAGTGTCGCAGCAAGGCGTGCTCCGGACCTTCCATGCAGCGCGCGAAGTGATCCTGTGCGCGGGCGCCGTCGATACCCCGAAGCTCCTGCAACTGTCCGGCATCGGCCCGAAGGAACTGCTCGCGCGAAAAGGCATTGCGCTCGTGCACGCATTGCCCGCGGTCGGACAGAACCTGCAGGATCACCTGTGCGTGAGCTACTACTATCGCGCGAACATGCCGACGCTCAATGGCGACTTCGGTTCACTCTTCGGCAAGCTCAAGCTCGGCATTCAATACATGCTGACGCGCCGGGGACCGCTTGCGATGAGCGTGAACCAGGCCGGCGGATTTTTCAGTGTCGATCCCGACAGCAAGCTCGCGAACCTGCAACTGTATTTCAATCCATTGTCGTATCAGATTCCGAAGTCGAACCGCTCGCAACTGACGCCCGAGCCCTATCCCGGCTTCCTGCTCGCGTTCAATCCATGCCGGCCGACGAGTCGTGGAACGATCGAGATCGCATCGTCCAAAGCGGAAGATGCCGCGCTGATTCGCGGCAACTATTTGTCGACGCAAAAGGATATCGATGAAGTGATTCAGGGTAGTCGCCTGATCCGCACGATCATGCAGGCGCCGGCGTTGCGCGCGGTGACGGTGGAAGAAACGCTGCCGGGTCCGGGCGTGAACCACGACGCTTCCATGCTGCAATATTTCCGCGACAACAGCGGTTCCATCTATCACCTGTGCGGGTCGTGCGCGATGGGTCCCGATCCGCAAACCGCCGTGGTCGATGCGCGTTTGCGCGTGCATGGCATCGAGTCGCTGCGCGTGGTCGATGCATCGATTTTCCCGAACGTCACGTCCGGCAACATCAATACGCCCACGATGATGGTCGCGGAAAAAGGCGCGCAAATGATCCTGGAAGATGCCGCCGCGGCTCCTGCCCGGGTTCAGCGCGAAGCCTCCGCCACCGCAGCTTCCGTCTCGGCCTGAAGCCATTGCTGGAAGAGGCGCTGCGTCCCGCTTGCGCGCTGCTCGGGACGCAGCACGAACCAGTACGACTGATGCCCTTCAACCTGCACGTCGAGCACCTGGCGCAATTGTCCCGACGCCAGTTCCCCGGCAATCATGTTGCGATCCGCGATCGTGATGCCGAGGCCATCGATAGCTGCTTTGATCGACAGATCCAGCACGTCGAACTCATAGCCGCCGTCCGTATCGATTCCTTCTATGCGCGCCGCGTCCAGCCAGTGTTGCCAGGTCAGGTAACGCTGGTCCTCCCCCGCGAGCACATGCAGCAACGTAAAGCAATTCAAGTCGATGGGCACGCGTCCGCCCGCGCGTTCGAGTAGCGCCGGCGCGGCCACTGCGATATGGCGCTCCTGCATCAGCAACGTGCTGTCGAGTCCGGTCCATTCCCCATCGCCGAAACGGATCGCGCAATCCAGCCG
>NZ_JBAUSA010000150.1:0-2830 GCF_049581465.1 Caballeronia sp.
GCCATAAACTCCTTGAATGCCTTGCTGAAAATGGCGCCGGGCACCTCGATGTGACCGTAGTGTGCGAAGAGCCGCGCGCTGCCTACGATCGTGTCCATCTGTCGGAATTCTTTTCGGGCAAGTCCGCAGATGACTTGTCGCTCGTTGAAGCCGGATTTTTCGAGCGCGAGAATTTCTTGCTCAAGCTCAACGCGAAAGCTGAGTCGATCGATCGCATCGCGCGCACGGTGACGGTCTCCACGGGCGAGACGCTTGCCTATGACAAGCTCATTATCGCTACGGGTTCCTATCCATTCGTGCCGCCGTTGCCGGGCCGGGATCGTCCCGACTGCTTCGTGTACCGCACCATCGAGGATCTTGAAGCGATGCAGGAATGCGGCGCGCGCTCGAAAACGGGCACGGTCATTGGCGGCGGTTTGCTCGGGCTCGAATGCGCGAAGGCGCTGCGCGACATGGGACTTGAGACGCATGTCGTGGAATTCGCGCCGCGACTGATGGCAGTGCAGGTGGACGACGGCGGTGGCCGCGTGTTGCGAAGCAAGATTGAAGAGCTCGGCGTGACGGTCCACACGGCGAAGAACACGCTCGCGATCGTGGCTGGCGAGACGGGCACGAACCGCATGCAGTTCGCCGACGACACTGGTCTTGACACCGACATGATTGTGTTTTCGGCAGGTATTCGTCCCCGCGATGAAATAGCACGCGCCGCCGGACTGGCCATTGGTCCGCGTGGCGGCATTGCGATCGACGACGCCTGTCGCACCAGCGACCCGGACATCTTCGCCATTGGTGAATGCGCGCTATGGAACGGCCAGACCTACGGTCTGGTTGCACCCGGTTACGAGATGGCGCGCGTTACCGCCAGGCAATTGCTCGGCGAGCAGGCCGCTTTCGGTGGCGCCGACATGAGCACCAAGCTCAAGCTAATGGGCGTGGACGTGGCGAGTATTGGCGACGCACATGGCACGACCCCGGGCAGCCGTTCGTACCAGTTCAGCGATGAACGCAAGCAGGTCTACAAGAAGCTGGTCGTCTCCGAGTGCGGCAAGTTTTTGCTTGGCGGCGTGATGGTCGGAGATGCCGCCGAATACGGCACGCTCTTGCAGATGATGCTGAACCGCATTGAATTGCCCGAAGCACCGGAATTCCTGATCCTTCCCTCATCCGACGGTCAGGCGAAGCCCGGGTTGGGTGTCGAAGCGTTGCCTGATAGTGCGCAAATCTGCTCGTGCAACAACGTATCGAAGGGACAAATCTGCGCGGCGGTCTGCGCCGGCGCGGCGAGCATTGGTGCGTTGAAGTCCGCGACCAAAGCCGGCAGTTCGTGTGGCGGGTGTGTGTCGCTTGTCACGCAGGTCATGAAAGCGGAGATGAAGAAGCAGGGCTTCGCGGTCAACAACCACCTGTGCGAACACTTCCCGTTTTCGCGCCAGGAGCTGTACCACCTTGTGCGGGTCGAGGGCTTCAAGACCTTTGGCGCGCTGGTGGAAAAGCACGGGCACGGCCTTGGTTGCGAAATTTGCAAGCCTGTCGTTGCGAACATCCTGGCGTCGTGCTGGAACGAATTCGTGCTTAAGAAAGAGCACGCGGGCCTGCAGGATTCGAACGACTACTTTCTCGCCAACATCCAGCGCGACGGCACGTACTCTGTCGTGCCTCGCATGGCGGGCGGCGAAGTGACGCCGGACGGATTGATCGCAGTCGGGCAAGTCGCGAAGAAGTACGGGCTCTATACGAAGATCACTGGGGGACAACGCGTCGATCTGTTTGGCGCACGCGTTGAGCAATTGCCGTTGATCTGGGAAGAGTTGATCGCGGCCGGATTCGAAACCGGGCACGCGTATGGCAAATCGTTGCGCACGGTGAAGTCCTGCGTCGGATCGACATGGTGCCGTTACGGCGTTGGAGATGCTGTCGGCCTCGCGATCGAACTTGAGAACCGATACAAAGGCCTGCGCTCGCCGCACAAGATCAAGTTCGGCGTCTCCGGCTGCACGCGCGAATGCGCTGAAGCGCAGGGCAAGGACATTGGGATTATTGCGACTGAGAAGGGATGGAATCTGTACGTGTGCGGCAATGGAGGGATGAAGCCGCGCCACGCCGAACTGTTTGCGTCCGACCTTGACCGTGCGACGTTGCTTCAGTACATCGACCGGTTCCTGATGTTTTACGTGCGCACTGCGGACCGGTTGCAACGCACCAGTGTGTGGCGGGACAACCTGGAAGGTGGGCTTGAGTATCTCGTGGATGTCGTGGCCCGCGACAAGCTGGGGATCGCCACTGAACTCGAAGTGGAGATGCAGCGCGTGGTCGATACGTATGAATGCGAGTGGAAGAAAGCGGTCACTGATCCCGAGACGCGCAAGCGTTTCCGCCACTTCGTGAACAGTGATGCTGGCGATGCGAACGTGACGTTGATTGAAGAGCGTGGCCAGGTTCGTCCGGCCACGTTTGCGGAACGGCAGTTGAAACAGATTCCGGTCTTGGTTGAAACCGTCTGACTAGCTAACGCTTGATATTTAGGGAACTCATCATGAATTTTGATCGAATCGAGTCGTGGACCCCGGTGTGCGAGCTTACCGATATTGTGCCGAACACCGGTGTATGCGCGCTGGTTAATGGTGGTCAGGTAGCGGTTTTTCATCTTGCTGATGGCGATGGGAGCGAGCGGGTGTTTGCGATTGACAACGTGGACCCGGCGTCGCACGCGTCGGTTTTGTCGCGCGGCTTAGTGGGCAGTTTGGGGGAGCGCATCGTGGTTGCATCGCCAATTTATAAGCACCACTTTGACTTGAACACGGGGGAGTGTTTGGAAGCGCCAGAGTATTCC
>NZ_JBAUSA010000151.1:0-1603 GCF_049581465.1 Caballeronia sp.
ATGCCGCACGCTCGCGCGCAAGCGCCTGCGGGCAAGCCCGGCGGCACGATTCGAGTGGCGCATCTGACGCCATCGGGCCAGGTCGATCCGCTCACCGTCACCGACCCCGCCGGCCTCGCCTTGATCAATCAGACGGGCGAATTTCTCATTGACGATGACGGCCAGGAGCTCAAGCTCCGCCCTTCCCCGCACTGTCGTGGAAGCCGAACGACAAGGGCGATGCGTGGACCTTCAATCTGCGCCCGAACGTCAAGTTCCACGACGGTCAGTCGATGACCGCCAAGGACGTCGCGGCAACCTTCAACCGGCTCGCCGATCCGGCCAGCGGTTCGGCGGCGCTCTCGGTGCTCAAGGGCGTGTTGTCGAAGGGCTCGGTGAAGGTTATCGACGACATGACGGTCGAGTTCCATCTGGACGCGCCGAACGGCAATTTCCCGTATTACGTATCGTCGGACACGTACAACGCCGTGATCCTGCCCGCAGGTTTTTCTGGGACGTACGAGAAATCGTTCATCGGCACCGGCCCGTTCAAGTTCGAAAGCTACACACCGAAGGTCGGCGCTGTGTTCGTGCGCAACCCGGATTACTGGGGCGAAAAAGCATTGCCCGAGCGCGTGGCGTTCACGTTCTATGCGGACCAGCAGGCCCAACTGCTGGCCATGCAAGGCCGTCAGGCCGACGTAATGGGCGACTTCTCCGTGCAGGGCGGGCTCAGCGTGATGTCGAATCCCGAATTCAAGGTGCTGGGCGTGAAGTCGAGCGCGCATCGGCAGATGCACATGCGCAACGATACCGGCCCGTTCAAGGACAAGCGCGTGCGTCAGGCGCTCGCGCTGGCCGTGAATCGGGAAGTGATCGTGAAAGGCCTGTTTCGCGGTCATGCGTCGCTCGGCAACGACAGCCCGTTCTCGCCGGTCTTTCCGTCAAGCGATTTGTCAGTGCCCCAGCGCGTGCTCGATATCGCGAAGGCGAAGCAACTGCTCGCGGCGGCGGGCGTGCCGAACGGTTTCGACGTGACGCTCACCACTGAAAAATACATGGAGATCCCCGATCTCGCGGTCGTCATCCAGAACGCGGCGAAGGCTGTCGGCATCCGGATCACGCTGAAAGTGGAGAGCCAGGAACTGTATTACGGCGCGGGCACGTACGGCAAATCGGACTGGCTCGATTCACCGCTGGGCATCACGGACTACGGGCATCGCGGCGTGCCGAACGTGTTCCTCAACGCGCCGCTGACAAGCGACGGCACCTGGAACTCGGCGCACTTCAAGAACCCGCAATACGACAAGCTGGTGGCGGACTTTGTAGCGGCGCTCGACGTGGCATCGCAGAAAAAGCTTTCCGGGCAGATACAGAACTTGCTACTCGATGAAACGCCGGTCGTGATTCCGTATTTCTACGACCAATTGATCGTCACGCGCGCCAACGTGAAGGGCGTAGGCTTCAACGCGATTTCGCAACTGTATTTCCAGCGCGCGACGATCGGTGCGTAACCTGCCTGAGCTCACGCAAGAGCGCTGGTTCAGGCTCACCAAGAGGACGCCCCGACAATGAACACGGTCACGCCTCCTGCGATTATCAAACGCAGCCCGCGGCGCGACGC
>NZ_JBAUSA010000152.1:0-11665 GCF_049581465.1 Caballeronia sp.
GTTTGATCTTAAATGAGTATTTCCATGCGCAAATTCATTATTCATGTTGTAAGTGCCGCTTTGGTAGCAGGTGCTCTTGTTCCCGCCGGCGCCGCTCTGGCCAAGGAAAAAATCGTTATCGGGGAGCAGAACTGGACGGGGGCGATCGCTATTGAGCACGTTATTGGTGAAGTTATTTCTACCCGGCTGGACGCAGACGTGTCTTACCTTGCTGGGGACGTTCCTGTGCTGTTTGCTGCTGCCGCGAAGGGGGATGGCTCAGTGGACGTGCTCCCGGATATCTGGCTTCCAAATCAATCCGCAGCCTGGGCGAAATACGTGGAGGGCGGCACCCGTTCACTAGTGCCCAACAAGCATCCGTATACCGGTGTGCAGGGATTCTACGTGCCTGGCTACATTCAGGATAAGTACGGCGTGAAGTCTGTCTACGACCTGAAAAAGCCGGAGGTGGCGAAGCTGTTCGCCCCTCTGGGAGGCGGAAAAGCCGAATTGCTCGTAGGACCAGCCGGTTGGGAGTCGACTAATATCGGCGAGGTCAAAGCCAAGGACTATGGCTTCTCGGGCAACTTCGACTCTGTCTCCACCGAAGCTTCGGTGACCTACGCCAAATTGGACGCAGCGTATAAGGCGGGACGCGGTGTGGTCTTCTATGCCTACACGCCGGACTGGATTTTTTCCGCTTATGATCTTCGCCGTCTGGACGAGCCTGCCTTCGACGGCTACGCCCAGGACAACAAGAAAGGTGATCCGTCATACAAGGCAGACGGTTGCTGGAAGTTCATCAGCCCGACTGTGGACAGCGACTGGCTTAAGAAGAGTCAAATTACCTGTGCTTACCCCGACGCGAAGGTCTATGTGCTAGCGTCCCGTTCGCTGCAAAAGCGCTCTCCGAAAATCGCGGCATTCCTTGAGAACGTTGCAATCGATCCTAAATCGCTAAACGATCTCATCTTGAAGATCGAGAAAGACAAGCAGCCTGCCGATGTCGCAGCGAAAGCGTGGGTAGCAGCGAACCGCCCGACCGTCGACAAATGGCTCGCTGACGCCAGCAAGCCGGTGAGCGCGTCTCAGTGACTGGCCAGAAAGGTCAGTGGCGTGGCAACGCGCTCCCCTATAGAACACAAGAGGCCATGAAATGATTGAAGTTGAACAAGCCACCTTCGGAGCAGGGTGTTTTTGGGGTGCGGAAGCTGCCTTCCGAAAGCTACCGGGCGTGGTCGATACGCGGGTGGGGTTTGCGGTGGGAACTGGCCCGGGTGCTTCGCGAATTGAAGTTGTCCAGGTCGATTTCTCGCCAGAGACGCTGACACTCGGCACCCTGATTGAGCACTTTTGGGAGCTACACGACCCGACCTCTGTAGATCGGCAGGGAGACGATGTCGGAACAAAATATCGTTCGGCCATCTTTGTGACTTCGACCCGACAAGCAGAGACAGCCCACTAGGCGATTTCGACGCTCGAGGACTCACGCCGCCTCGCGCGCCCGGTTGCGACTGTGGTTTCATCGTTGGGGCACTTCGAGCTGGCGAGTGAGGATCAGCAAAGGTACGTCGAGCGACACGGTGGGACCAGTTGTAGCCTTTAACGAGCGAACCGTTAGGAGCCCGGCATGCGGGTTCCAGCGATAAGCATTGCGTTTCTTGTTCGTTCGCCCGGCGAATCGCAGATCGTATGCTTACGGTGCGCTAGCAACCGCTAGCAACCGCTAGCGACAAGAACGCGCGTATTGCGCCACTGCTCACTGATCCATGAATCGATTTCATTCTTTAAGTCGCCGTCGTTTCGTAGCAAGCGGCTTGACGCTTGCTGCCTCATCGGTGCTGCCGCAAGCGCACGCACAGAACAACCCCCTCGCGCCGACGAGGTTCCTGCGCATCGGTTACCAGAAGGGCTTGTTAAGCATTCTAAAGGGACGTGGAACCCTTGAGCATCGGCTGGCGCCGCTGGGTGTGAGCGTCGAATGGACCGAGTTCCCGTCCGGGCCACCGCAACTGGAGGCACTGAATGTCGGTGCGATCGACTTTGGTGACGTAGGCGAGGCGCCGCCCGTGTTCGCGCAGGCGGCAGGGGCACCGTTTGTCTACTATGGCCAGACCGCGCCGCGTCCGGCCAGTGAAGCACTGGTGGTGCCGAATGACTCGCCGGTGAAATCGGTGGCACAGTTGAAGGGCAAGCGCATTGCGTTGACCAAGGGATCGAACACGCATTTCCTGTTGTTGAAATTGCTTGCGACGGCGAACATCGAATACACCGACGTAACGCCTGTGTGGCTCTCGCCGTCCGACGCCCGCGCGGCGTTCGAGCAAAAGGCGGTCGATGCCTGGATCATATGGGATCCCTTTCTCGCGGTCGTGCAGGCGACGGGGAATGCGCGCATCGTGGCGGATGGCCAGGGCCTGGTCCAGAATCGTGCGTTCTACTTCACGTCGCGCACTTACGTGGACAAAAATGATGACGTGCTGCGCGCCGTGCTGGAGGAAGTCGGCGCCGCCGATCACTGGATAGCGACGAATCGCGAGCAGGCGGCTGTAGAATTCTCGCGCTTGTGGGGCGTTCCACAACCGATCGTCATCACGGTGCTCACGCGGCTCAAGTATGGAACGCAACCCTTCTCGCGGGATGCCCTGGCCAATCAACAAAGCATCGCGGACGCTTTCTACAAGCTCAAACTGCTACCGTCCCGGATCGATGTGAGCGCTGCGGCGCCGCCAAGGCTTGCTTGAGCCTCGCGCGTGCTTAGATGGTCGATGCCCGCTTCGTGGCCGTATCCGTTTGCGAGTGCATCCCCTCGCGTTCGAGCCATGAGCGGAACAACACGACCCGATCGTCCGCAGACTTCCCATCCGGAACGTAAGTGCAATAACTGCGCGACGGCAGGCGAGGGCCGACGAACGGCGCGACAAGCCGGCCAGCGGCGAGATCGTCCGATACCAGCGCAGTCGGTCCCATCGCGATACCGATTCCGTCGATGGCAGCCTGCAACGTCAGATAGAAGTGGTCGAAGGTCAGGGCTGCAGCGGGCCTGAGTTCAGGAATCTGCGCCTTCGCCAACCAGTCCGGCCAAAGGCGCGGAAGACTTGAAGTGTGCAGCAGCGTATGCTGCCGCAAATCCTCCGGCATTCGAAGCGGCAGTCGCTGAAGAAGTGCAGGACTGCAGACCGGGATCCTCTCGTCGGACAGGAAGGGCCGCATCGAGTAGCCATAGAACGTGTCCGGGCCGCCCCGGATGACGATGTCATAGGTGTCCTTAAGACTCTCGACTGACTCGTTCGAAGTTTCCACCTTCACGTCCACGTCGGAATGTTCGGCGCGGAATTTCGCTAGTCTCGGCACCAGCCAGCGCAATGTGAATGTTGCGAGCGCGTTCACGGACAGTGTCCGGGAGGCCGTTGGCGGGACGCCATATCTGGCGGTTGCCTGCGCAAGCTGTTCGAACAAAGGGCCGATTTCGGCTAAGTAGGTTTTCGCCGCCGGAGTGAGCACCACGCGCCGGTTGTGCCGTTCAAATAGCGCAGCGCCTAGCCATTCCTCGAGCAGGCGCACGTGCTGGCTTACAGCACCGTGGGTCACGAGCAATTCGGCGGCGGCTTCCTTGAAGCTGCCAAACCGGCCTGCGGCCTCGAAGGCACGCAATGCATTGAGTGGGGGCAATATCCGTTTCATTCGAGATAGTTTATTTAACGCGAATGCGAAATTTATCTGGTTTGTCAGCCTGCCGCAAGATAGATATCCTGTTTGCTGCGCCGGCGATTCTGGCGTGAGCAGTCATCAGTCGGCGAGCGGACCCGCAAAGGCATGTTCGAGTTCGCCGGCACTTCGCGTTGATTCGTGGCGCTTGTAGGCGCGGGGCATAGTCTCCTGCACCCTTTTCGGCTCGGAACCTACATGCTCAGTTATACCGGTGGCTTCGTCCTCGTTGCCGCCCTGCTTCACGCAAGCTGGAACGCGATGCTGCACGGCAACCGCGACCGCTTGCTGTCCATGACCTGGATGAGCATCGCCATCGCGACGGTCTCTACGGTGGTGATTATGTTCACACCGTGGCCGGCCTCAGCCGCTTGGCCGTACGTCGTCACATCGGGGCTCGTGCATATCGTCTACAACGTGACCCTCGTACGGTCGTACCGCCGCAACGATCTGGCGCAGGCGTATCCGATTGCGCGCGGCTCGTCGCCGCTGCTCGTCACGCTCGGCGCGGCGCTCTTCGCGCATGAGGCGATCGGTCCCTTGCACGCTTTGGGGATCGCGATGATATCGGGCGGCATCATTGCAATCGCGCTGGAGGGGCGTCATGTGTCGCGCGGCGGTGCACTGGCCGCGCTAACGACGGGTGTGACGATCGCGCTCTATACCGTGATCGACGGCATGGGCGTGCGCTCATCCGGCGGCCAGGCGCTCGCCTACACGGCGTGGATGTTCATGTTCTATTGGCTGATGCCAGTGCTGTTCGCCGCGACGCGTGGGGTCACTGCCCTGTGGGCGCCGGTACGGGCGGCGCCCATGGCGGTTGGCTCGTCGCTCGCCGGCGGCCTGGTGTCGATCGCAGCGTATGGGATCGTGATATGGGCGTTGCAGTCGGGCGCGATGGGCGCGGTATCGGCTTTGCGCGAGACCAGTGTAGTGTTTGCGGTGCTGATCGGACGAATGTTCCTGCGGGAAAGGGTCAGTGGAAAACGCTGGCTCGCGTGCGTGATCGTCGCTGGTGGGGGGGGTTGTCTGGGGCTTTGACATTGCCTAAGAGGAGGAATCCATGCTTAAGAACATTGCAACCAACCTGCTTGACATCGCATACGACGAACAGGGGGAAGCCGATGGATGGCCAGTCGTCCTGCTGCACGGTTTCCCCTACGATATCCATGCGTACGAGGACGTGGCGCCACGCCTGATATCCCAGGGTGCCCGCGTTATCACACCTTTTCTTCGCGGATATGGGTCAACCCGTTTCCTTGCAGCGGCAACACTTCGTTCGGGCCAGCAGGCAGCGCTGGGGGCAGACCTGTTATCACTGCTCGATGCGCTTCAGATTGAACAGGCCGTGCTGGGCGGATATGACTGGGGCGGCCGGGCAGCATGCGTCGTGGCTGCGCTATACCCGTCGAGAGCGCGCGGACTGGTTTCGGCGAACTCTTACAACATCCAGGATATAGCCACCGCCATGCGGCCAGCCAGCCCCGAAAAAGAACATCGCATGTGGTACCAATATTATCTTCATGGCGAACGCGGCCGGGCCGGACTGACTGAAAACCGGCGCGCGTTCTGTCGACTCTTATGGTCCTTGTGGTCGCCGACCTGGCGCTTCGACGACGACACCTACGCGCGTTCGGCAGATGCGTTTGACAATCCAGATTTCGTCGACGTTGTAGTCCATTCCTATCGGCACCGTTTCGGACTGGTCGAGGGCGATCCTCAGTTCGACGATATGGAGCGGCGCCTCGCCGCCATGCCGTCGATCACCGTGCCGACGATCACACTCGAGGGGGATGCCGACGGCGTATCGTCATTGTCGGGAACAAAGGCAGACGCAAGGCGCTTCACGGGACGCCATGAGAACCGCGTCGTGCCGAATGCAGGTCACAATCTTCCGCAGGAGGCACCAGAAGCGTTCGCCGCCGCGGTTCTTGATATCAACGCCTGGATTGATTGATGCCGAGCGTTTGCGCCATTTTATACAAGCACCATCACGTAAAGGATCACTAAATGAATGCTGTTCCGCAGGCCCCGGTCATTCTGATAACGGGTGGAGGTCGTGGCGTAGGGGCGGCGACTGCGCGGCTTGCTGCCGCACAAGGTTACGACGTAGCGATCAGCTTCGTCTCTAACGAGTCTGCCGCCTTCGCGGTGGCGGCTGATGTGGAAGCTGTCGGGCGCCGGGCTTTAGCCGTGCGCGCGGATAGCTCGGATCCTGAGCAGGTCGCTCAGCTATTCGCCGTGATCGACCGGAAGTTCGGCCGGATCGATGTGCTGGTGAATAACGCCGCAATCATTGCGCGGCAGTCCCGGCTAGAGGATCTCGAATTCGAGCGGATACAGGGTATCTTCGCGGTCAACGCGATCGGTCCTATCCTCTGTGCACAGCAAGCGGTGAAGCGGATGTCGTATCGTCATAACGGGCGGGGCGGCGCCGTGATCAACATCTCATCGGCATCGGCCCGGCTCGGCAGTCCGAACGAATATGTCGACTACGCTGCCTCGAAGGGTGCTGTTGAGACATTCACTACCGGCTTCGCCAAGGAAGTCGCGCGAGAGGGGATACGCGTCAACTGCGTTCGCCCTGGGCACATCTACACTGACATGCATGCTAGCGGCGGAGAGCCGGGACGGGTGGATCGTGTCAAAGACTCGATCCCCATGGGAAGAGGCGGTCAACCTGAAGAGGTTGCGCGAGCGATCCTATGGCTAGCAAGCGCCGAGGCTTCCTTCATCACCGGCACGTTCCTAGATGTCACTGGCGGCAAGTGAGCGACAGGGCGCGGCGCTGGGCCCTTGTCTCGACGCACCGTGTGGCGGTTGGTCTGGGGGTTTGAACGGCCAAGATGTCGATCTGTGCCCGACGCGTTGCTTTGCGCGCAACGGTCGCGGCGCCTGGGCGCTGCTCACTGCTTGCGGATCTGTGTAGATTCCGGCGCCCGGTGCTGTACTGACGCACGTACACTCGCCTGCTTCAAAGCGTTTAAACGCTGGACTGCTACAATTCCAGTCCTTTTTACCGGGTGAGCGCAATGGGATTCGAACAGCTAGCAGGACTCAAGGAAAAACTTTCAAAGCCGGCCATCACGAAAGCGCCCGCGAAAGCGCCGGCACGCCCGAATCGTGTCCCTGCAGCCGCGCCGACCTCAACTGTAATGCCTGCTGCGAATACCCGACCCGTGGACCCGGTGGTGGTGAGCATTGGCCGCCTTCAAAAGCGCTTCCCGGCAGCCTTCCCCAAGAATCCAGCCCCCAAGATCCCGCTCAAAATAGGCATTTTCGACGATCTGATCTCGCACATGGCGGAGCTCAAATTGAGTGAAACAGAACTGCGTGATGCGATCAAGATCTGGTGCCGAGGAAGCCGTTACTGGACCGCGCTGGTCAACAATGCTATCCGAGTAGATCTGTCGGGTGCGGAGGCCGGCCGCGTGTCGCCGGAAGACGCAGCTCGTGCGCAAAAATTCGAGCAATCGCGGTTAGCCAGAGCTGCCGCAAAAGCACCCACTCCGAAGACAACGTCCTGAGTTGAGCGACAGGCGGCCACCACGCCTGGTTAGACAGCGGCTGCGGCTGCTGTACGATTTTTTGCTGATGCATAATGCTTAGGAATGCATTCTACTTGTAGAAAATGTAGTTGGCGATGTACGGCGAGCTGCCGAGCTCATGTTCGGCCGAACAGGGCGCGGTCGGCATCGTGCCGCCCACGGTATTCACGCGCTGCACATAGCGAATAGCAGACAGCATGCCGCTTGCGGCGGTGCTGCGGGTTTCGAGCAATAACTGCGGCACGCTCGCGGCGGTTGCGCTTGGCGTTTGTGCGATCACACGCCCCACGATCCGGCTGCCGTCGTCCGCCTCCCACGACGGCCCCGCCGAATGCCGGATCAGTGCGTGGCCGCTTGCATCGTAGAGCGTTGCCTGTGGGTTCTTGAACACCCAGCCTAGATGGTTCTGCGCATCGTACTCGCATGAATACACCTGAAGGCCGGATGCGGTCGTCGTCAGGACGCGTTCCGCCTGAGGGAGATCGATAGAGGGCGCAGCGAACGCAGCAGTGCTTGCAGCGCACATGGCTATCACGATGGCTACCCGGCTCGCCCGGTCGAAAATAATGGACATGAAACTCCTGCATGAAAGGATGACACGATATGAATAGTGCGCCCTTCGCTGCGCCCTGTTCGAGTGCGCGGCCCTGTGGGTCCGAGCGCACAAGGGTATCTCCTTAGCAAGGGCCAATGCGTTTTGAACGGCGACACGGCGGATCCCGTCTCTCATGAGCGCGTTAAAGAGGCCTATGTGGGTGGCTGAATCACCTTAGCACTGGAGTTGGCGCTCTAACGCTAAAGTATCGGGGATAAAACAGCAAACGCGAGCAAGTCGGGAACGTTTTCTGCAACCGTTGTCCCATATAATCAGCCGCTGCGAAAATCGCCACCAGAACTCAGGAGAACAACTTGCTTAAACGCGCCGGTTTGGCCGACATATTAATAAAAGACGAAGCAGAGATTCTTGCAAACTGGGTGGCCGAGCAACTTTCGGGTGGGGCGAAGGGCGGCGCTCTCTCGGAACAGGAGATCAAGGAATCTTCGCGTGCCTTCCTGTCGGTGTTCGCGACGGCCGTAAAGAACGACTACACCGAGCAAATCACCAGTGCTCAATGGGACGGAGTCCGGGCGCATCTCGCTAAACTGTCGCGCGAACGCGTGGTGCAAGGGTTTTCCTCCGAAGACACCGCGACCTTCATTTTCTCGCTGAAAAAGCCCTGTTCGACAGTCTGCGCAAATCGGGCGACGACGCGGATCGTCTAAACGAGGAGTTCTGGAAGCTGACGCAAGTGCTGGACGGAAAGCAGCCTTATCTTCCGACACGGCGTTTGTACCGACAGCCGCGATAATAGATATTGGCTTGCCGACATGTCTGGTTTCGATGTCGCCGCCAGTTTGCGCAAGCGCTTTAATACGGAGCCGCTGACATTAATCGCTCTTAGTGGCTACGCGACGGCGGAGGTCCAAAAGGAAGCGATCGAAGCCGGGTTTGACTACTATTTTGCTAAGCCGGTGCCGATCGACAAGCTATTCGATTTGATGGAAACGTTGCTTGCCCCGAGACAGGTCGCCTCCACGTAGGTGATTCGGCGCCGTTACACATAATTCAGACGCTAACGTCGAGTCCCGCGCTTCTTGGTTTTGGGCGTCCGTAAAATGTGCGCTAACCCACATAAAAAAGCCGCTTGTTCTGGAGACCTTATAACTATCGCCTACTGTCTTCTTAACCGAATTAGGCGTTTCGGCAGTCGACGTGACACGACCGTGAAAAGGAAGAATAACCATGCCAAACGGTATGCTTCACCAGGGCGATAGCGGCGACGACGTCAAGACACTACAACAAGCGCTCACGGGACATGGCTTCAGTCCAGGTGCGATCGACGGTATGTACGGGCAAGGCACCGTCGCCGCGGTCATCTCGTTCCAGAATAGCGAAGGGTTGCTGCCGGATGGGGTGGCAGGACCGCGTACGTTGACTGCGCTAGGTCTTGCCGACTCGGATGAATTGCCGTCGGCCGTTCCCGCGGTATCCGTCGAGGTCGTCAGCCAGATGTTTCCGATCACGCCCATTGGAAATATCCGAACCAATTTACCGCCGGTGCTTTCGGCGCTGATCAGGAATCAGGTGGCTGACAAGCCCATGGTCCTGATGGCGCTTTCCACCGTGCGGGCGGAAGTGGAGTGCTTCGAGCCAATTAGCGAGGGGCAATCCCGGTATAACACGTCGCCGGCGGGCCATCCATTTGATCTCTACGACAACCGCAAGGATCTGGGTAATCAGGGGGCGCCGGACGGTGCGCAGTTCAAGGGTAGGGGATACGTCCAGCTCACTGGGCGGTCGAACTACGCGACCTACGGGCCGAAGCTCACGCCGTCCGTCGATCTGATCAAGAATCCGGACCTGGCTGGCGACCCGGCCATCGCTGCGAATCTGCTCGCACTGTTTCTCGCGGACAAGGAGCTTGCGATCAAGAACGCCTTGCTTGCCGGGAACATGGCAACGGCAAGGAAACTGGTCAACGGCGGCACGAACGGTCTGGATCGTTTCGAAGACGCCTACAAGCGCGGAGCGGCCTTAATACCCGATTCGCCCGGCGCGTGAGACCTGTGCCAAGGTGAATGGCATGAGTTCCCCGACTCTCGACCTTGGGCAGACCCCATCCGCCGATTCGGCGCCCACCCCCGATCCTGGCTCGTCAGGCGCCGACGCAACTGCGGCTGCGTCTGCTCCGACAGGTGGAACACCGGCGTCTGGGCAATCGCCAGACTCTTCCCCATCGCCTAACCCCGATCGCACTGTGTCTCGTCAGGTTGGGTCTCCTGCAGAACAGTTGATACTTCAGCGTGACCTTAATGAAGCCCTCCTGCTGATGGATTTTATTTCCGGGCGGCCGGATGTCCATATATGGGATATCGGTGACATCAAATACCCGGTCCGTGGAGATAAACCCGATCATGGGGGCAATACGGACAGTGGGGCTAATCAGACGCCCACACTGCCGCCGATCGAGGTGATCCGGCGAATCTGTGCACTGCGGTATCCGCCGCAAGAGAATCTATCTCTTTCGGAAAGGGCGGACAATTCCGCATTGCTGCTTTGTGTGAAGGACAAGCTGAATTCAATCGCACATCCGGCCAATGGACTCACGATCGCATACACCTACATGTTTCTGGAGGAAACGGCTCAATCAAAGGGTGACGAATCGACCGAGCAGCAACCTACTGTCATTGTCGAAAAAGGGACTCGGGCCACCGTCGCGAAGGCAGCCTATCCAGGACTTATCCCCAGTGCGAAGCGCTTCCGATGTTTTCACAGAAGCGTCGCTCGCGTTGGGGCTGCGATCACCACATTTTCTGCGATCCTCTTGTGGCTGGTCGTGTACGGAGTTCAGCTAACTTCTCGCTTCGAGGAGGACCAAAAAAGTGCGACGGATGTTACCAGTCAGATATATACGTTAGTTGACAAGGAAAATGCGGGAATCGCCGCAGAGCGGCAAAGTCACGATAGCGTGCCGACGCGTTGCAAAGCCAGGATCGAGGCACAGAGCAATCAGATCAGGCTGCTTTGCAACCAGTGGTCGTACTATCAAGCGCGTTACGAAAAGTCGATCAACGATGTTGCGACCTTCGCTAACAAGTGGCCCTCCGACTGGCTGATCATTCCGTTTCCCACGTCAGCCACGCTGGAAAAAAACAAGGCCGGCGACTCCATCGCAACCCAAGAGGACGTTCAGTCGATCACCTTGGTCCTGTCGGCGTACGCAAGTTATGTATTGCCGGTGTTGTTCGGGCTGGTCGGAACCATTGCTTCATTCTTGCGCGATATAAGTAATCGCATAACCGGGAGCATCCTGTCACCCCGCGACGAGACCCTTGCAATCATACGAATTATCCTTGGAGCGATTGCGGGGCTTGCGGTGGGATTATTTTTTACGCCGTCCTCCGTGGCAGCACAAATAAGTTCGGGTGCCGGCGTGCTGACGCTTTCGGCGTCCGGAATTGCATTCCTGGCTGGCTATGGCGCAGACGGATTCTTTCGCATGATTGATGCAATGATTACCCGTGTCTTTAGCATCGACCAGAAGCCGACGCAAACGAAGTGATTCGGGCGGGTCATCCCAGTGCGGATACTGAGCGAAGTCTTTGACGGCGGAGTCGGCGGGGGCGTTCGGCCGCAAAGTGGTCTTGTGTTCGTTGACCGGAGTAATATCCGATTGACGTGTACTAAGAGGAAGCCGAATTGTTTTTTCAGCCTAGGAGTGTCAGACGCGCAGTCCTGCTATTTCTGCTTCTCTGCAGCCCGATCTCATGGGCAAGCGACATTCAATGTGAGCGCGCGCAGCAGCCGGGCCAGCGGGTTATTTGCGACCACGCGATTTTGAATCATGAGTACGACGACATCTATGAGCAGCAGCAAAAACTAGTTCAGC